>NZ_JAEQCB010000114.1:0-15849 GCF_020738785.1 Microcoleus sp. PH2017_05_CCC_O_A
AGCACCTGCGGGAATCCGGGACGACAGTTTTTGCGGTCAGTACGATGCTTTGCGACCATTGCTGTGGGAAACACCCGCCGTTGATTGGGCCTTGCAGCTAGCAAAACCTTTTGCTAGATTAGCGGGGAAAAGTGAGAAATTGCAAGAAATTTCCGGGTGGCGCAGGGAGCTAATGTATCAACCAGTAGCAAGGTCATTTTTAATGAGCCGGATGCGACCAGAAGACGCCGTTGACACAGTAGAAAAAGAAATTCACAAATTGCAAATTCCTACCTTAGTCATTGCAGCAGATAGCGACGAAACAATTCCTCTATGGCACTGTCAAACCTACGCCAATGAGATACCGGGAGCTGAGTTAGCAATTATTCCCAACGCCACTCACGGGTTGCCGCAAACTCAAGCTCAAATTATCGCAAAATTGATTAGTAAATTTTTGGATAATTAAGAAAACCTTTGCAACAAGCGAAATTCTAGAAAATTATGATATGGCACGTTCGACGGTTAGAACACTCTGAATAGCCTTTTCCCCATGCAGTTGATTGCTTATTCTTGTTCTTTTTCCTTCTTTTTCCTTCTTTCTTCTGCTACAAGCAAGCAATAAAAAATAATTGTATTAAAGTATACTACTTTAATAGTAAAGACAGCATATATTACTTGCTGTATTGTACAATTTTTTTTATGGTTATACAATCTTGTATCAGCACGAGCTACAAACATTTAGTTGATTCTGGAGTATTACGAATGGCGGCACTGAGAAACTACTTTAATCTGGAAGAAATTACGACAGCCAGAAAAGTTAGTGCAGCGGTAATTAACATCAGCGGCCGCCAGCGAATGCTTTCCCAGCGATCGGCATTTTTTTGCATGAGGTTAGTTGGCTCTGGGAATGCGCCAGAAAGAGCCAAACTGCGCGGAAATTTGTTAGAGGCGATCGAGCTTATGGAAAAATCTCACCACGATTTAATTCATACTGACAGCAGCATCAACTTGGCGAGTCCCCCTTCACCCACCGTCAAAGCGATGTATTTTGAGGCGCCGCTGTATCTAGACAAGCAACTGCGCGAATATATCGATCGCATAAAAGCATTAGTGCAAGTTCCAGACACCGAACTCAGGCAGGAGAATCCCCATCTACAGTACATTATCGAAGCTGCCGGTGGCGAATTGCTAGCAGCTTTCGATGCCGTCGTGAGTCAGTACCAGCAAGAAAGCGAAATCGAACAATTTGAAATCGACCTCAAACAGGTTGAACTCTATCAAGAAAGCTGTGCAGCCACCTCCAAAGCCGAAGCTCAAGCAGCCCAAATCGATCGCGCACTTCGCGAACTCAAGCAAACTCAAGCTCAACTCCTCCACAGCGAAAAAATGTCTTCCCTGGGAGCCCTAATGGCAAGTATCGTCCACGAAATTAATAACCCAGTTAGTTTTATTTACGGCAACTTGAGCCATGCCGAAATTTATACCCAAGATTTACTGAACCTGCTGCGTCTATATCAAGAACACTATCCCAATCCCTGTTCCGAAATAAAAGATCAAATCCAAGACATCGATCTCGAATTTCTAGTTGAAGACTTGCCTAAAGTTATGTCTTCCATGCACATGGGTTCCGATCGCATTCGCGAAATAGTCAAATCCATGGGCAGCTTTTCGCGAACAGATAACACTAACATGAACCTGTGCGATTTGCACGACAGTATTGACAGCACCATCCTAATTTTGCGTAACCGTCTCAATGCTAAAAAAGACCGTCGCGAGATTCAAATAGTTAAAAATTATGAAAAATTGCCTGGTGTAGAGTGTTATGCCGGACAACTAAATCAAGTATTTATGAATCTAATTAGTAACGCGATCGATGCTTTAGACGAGGCAGCAAAAAATCAGCCCGATCCAGCCCTAAGAATTTCGATACGCACAGAACTCGCTGGGCTAGATTGCGTCAGAGTCAGGATTTCTGACACGGGATCGGGAATGACAGCAGAGGTAAAAAAACGAATGTTCGAGCAGTTTTTTACCACCAAGGCGATCGGTAAAGGTACTGGTTTAGGATTATCTATTGTCTACAAAATCCTAGTAGAAAATCACCGAGGAACGCTCAGGTGCGAGTCCGAATTGGGGAAGGGAACCGAGTTTATCATTGAACTGCCAGTACAACAAACTTAAACAGTTGATAAGCATCCAAATTTATGATAAATTGTGGCACGGGCGTCCCGTGAAAATAAGTGTTGCACGGGCGTCCCGTGAAAATAAGTGTGGCACGGGCGTCCCGTGAAAATAATTAATTGTGCTTAAAAATTACACATCACCTACTCCAATTGTAACTTCAAAGTTGGCAATAGCTTTTCTAGATTCTTGAGAGATTTCTGTTGCCAAGGAACATCTTGTGAACCCACTACTAAAAGTTGAATCGTTTTCTTTTTCCGTACACTAATCACAAACTTAGACAGCATATTAATACCAGAACTATTAACAAAATCCAATTTTGTTAGGTTCAAGGTAATAGTAGGCGGTTCGGGATTAGCTACCTCATCTAATAGATCGACGATTGGCTTATAATCTGGCGCTCCATCTAAGCTGAGTTCGCCTTGGAAACAGACTGTCACCGATTTTGGATCGTATTGAATACAGTAGTCTTGACCTTTGATTTCCTGAATATCCATTGTTTTGTCGTTTCCTGAGTGAATTATTGTGGGACAAAAGAATCAGTCGATTTCCATTTTTCGATTTGAGATTGACTCCACAGATCAATTTAGGAGGTTCAACTTCGGTCTAAAATTTGGGGTTAACCACTGAGAAGTGTGGGGGGGCTTGTATCCATTTGTGAATTCGTCAATCTTAAAAAAATTGAAATTAAACGCTAATTTGAACGATTGTCGTAATAGCTAGCATATTGGAACCATCAGAGATCCTCTCAAATTTCCAACCAATCTTAGCTGAATAGTCATTAATCATCGTCAGCAATCCCAGTCCCGATGTTTCACTTTCAGATTCAGCATTCTTTTCAAGCTGCTGTAAATATAGTTCATCAGAGTCGGAATTAAACAGTTCTGCAATGAATTCCTGCAATTTATTAGCCGCTGGTTGCTGCACATAGTTAGTGGCAAAAATTACGGCAGTCACATCAGATTCTCCTATAAAGTGTATCCCAAACCTTACCTTATGATTGCAATTATCATCAGTAAACTTGATGGCATTTTCTAATAGTTCATTAGCAATGTAGCTCACAGCTCCCTTACTTTGTTTAATCCGTTTCTCGCTGCTAGCATCCTGCTCGTCCACCGGGAGAAAGCTGGACAAATAATCGGCAACAAAATGAGCCGATACCCTATTGTTGCGCCAGCGCTGCTTGATGGGGCGAGAACTTGGCGTAAATGTAAGTTCTAGGGAGTCGTGTTCCGGTGGAAACTGGTCGATGAATTCTCCAAAGACTTGTGTCATAGTTTGTAAACTTCCAGATGTCATTATTTTTCTGCCTCCTGTTAATGTGTCAATGTCACTTCTGGGTAAATTTCCAGACGCCATTCCAGTTAGCGGGAAGACTCTTTTCTAACAATTCTTGGATGCGTCTTAGGTAAATTTGGCTGGGTTTGTCAGCAGGATTTAGCTCTACTATATGTTCAAAACAATCTTGGGCATTAGCAAAATTTCCCTGACAATATTGTTCTAGACCTTCGTCAAAAATAGGCAAAGTTTGAATTTTGAGCGATCGCACAGGTTCTACTTCAACATCTAACACCTCACAAACAGTAATGGCTTCTTGTCTACCTTTGACAATTGCCCGATCCAAAAATCGAATATGATACTTTTCGGGTTGACTCAAACGTTTTACCACATCTCCTGAAATTAATAAAGAGACGCCATAATACTTAGTTAAACTTTCCAGACGAGCCGTGAGATTGACATGATCGGACAGCGCATCAGCTTGCATCCGATTGGCATCTCCAATAATTGCAACCATCGTATCACCGACATGGATACCGATGCCAATATTCAGCGGTATCTCCCCATTTATTTTACGGCTTTGATTTAATTTTTGCAACTGTTCAACCTTCATAATTCCCGCCTGAATAGCATCATCAACGCCGTCGGGAAAAACTGCCATCAGTCCATCTCCCATATACTTGACAATAAAACCGTTGTGCTTGCGAATTTCGGGACTAATTTGCTGTAAGTATGTATTGATGAAATTGAAGTTTTCTTGAGGAGTCATTTGCTCCGCCATCGTTGTAAACGAACGCAAATCCGAAAACATGATTGCCATTTCTTTGCTGACGCGATCTCCAAGCTGGAAATCTACAATGCTTTTCTTTCCCAGAAATTGGAGATATTCATCGGGGACAAAACGTCCGTAGGCTTGCAAAAGTTTCTCTAATTCCTGTTCCCGCGCTTTCACCGTTTGCACCATATGCGAGAACACCTGTGCCAGTTCTCCGAGTGCATCACTGCGGGCTGCAACCTCTGACAATATCTGAGGCTCGAAGCTGTTGTTTTTCACAGCAATAGCTGCATCTATCACCTTTTTTACCTGGTGAATGTAAGTCTGCATTTCTCTATTTTTATGACGGATCTGCTTTTCCAGAGCGGTGGAGTGTTCCGTGATAATGTCTACTAAAGTTTCATAGCTATTTTTTTCCTCTTCGGCTTCCTCAAGTTTTTGCATCAAATCCTGTAGCTGGGTATTGAGTGATTCTGTAGATGTAGATTGTGCTAAATTTATTTTGGGGTTCATAATTTATACTCCCGAATCTGGGAACGTAAAATTGTTTCACTCGCTCGCTGTTCATTACTATAACTTACACGGGCGGATCTGCAAATTCGGCTTCTGCTTCGATGCTTCGCCACTCAATGAAACAGCGATGTTATAAACCTGGTTGATGACCGTCAATCATAAATTATGCACAAGATTTCCCTGTTGCTTCAATACTAGCAAAGTAATGTCATCAAATACCTTTTGCGCTCCAATGAATTTTCGCAAATCATCGATCGCAGATTGCTTGATTTGTTCGGCGCTCAAATGCCAGTTTTGAGAAACCACAGCACAGAGTCTTTCCAGGCCGTAGAATTGTTTGTGGATATTTCTAGCTTCGGGGATGCCATCAGTGTAAAGCACGACACCATCCCCCGGCTCTAAGTCTACTAAAAGATGACCGATCCAATCTGAAATATCCTCATCTAAGCCTATGGGAAATCCTAAATCCATCATGTCAATGCGTTCAATCTTACCGCCTTTTCGGACTACGAGAGTTTCCTCATGTTGACCGCTAATACTAATTTGGCTGTCTGCGTAATTGAGGAGAGCTAGCGTCAGGTTTTTGTCCGAGTTCATCCGCTGAATATTTTTATAAATAGTGCGGTTCAGGATATCTAAAAAGCGCACAGGGTCAAGTTCTTTAACTTCCTGGAGAGTGCGAACAGCCGTTTGAGTCATCACCATCAAAATACCACTTTCTAGTCCGTGTCCGGTGACATCACCAATGCAGAGCGTTACCACCCCATCATTAAAAAGTACGTCGTAGTAATCGCCACCAACTTCATCGGCTGCTTCCATAAATCCTGCAATATCTAACTCTGCAATTGCTGCTAATTCCGCTGGCTTTGGTAGAATTAACTGCTGCATTTGTTTGATGATATCGAGTTCTGCACTCATCCGAACATTTTCGTTTTTGAGGCGCTGGTTGAGGGCAGAAATTGCTTGATTAGCTTGAGCAAGTTCGGCAGTACGTTCTTCTACTTTATCTTCTAGAGTTTGATAGAGCAGAGCATTTTCAATGGAGATAGCAGCTTGGGAAGATAGGATTTTTAATACTTCTAATCTGTCAGCAGTAAATGCACCTGTGGCGAGACTGTTTTCTAAGTACAGAATGCCGATCGCTTGACCTTTGTTGACAATGGGAGTACACAATACAGATTTGGGTTGGTGCTGAATAATGTAGGGATCTGCTGCAAAGATATTTTCTACAGCAATATCGTTAATTACCAAGGTTTCTCTGGTACGCCAGACGTAGTTAATGGCTGTGATGGGAAGATCTTGGCTTTGAGAAACTGGAATATTTGGCAAATAAGACTGTTTGTCTAAACATTTAGCAACAATCAATAATTTACTATCCCTTTCTAAGATCAGAGAGCCTTTGGATGCACCTGCATTTTCGATCAGTATTCGGATTAAGGTTGATAGCAGTTCCTCGACATTGATTTCTCCCGATATGGCTTGAGAAGCTTTAATTACTGTTTCTAGGTCGAGGAAATTGGAAACATTTTGGCTGCTGGAAGTAATCTCTGCCACAATTGTTTCAGCAATTGTCTCTCCTGTATAAAAAGTGTTGTCTTGTTGGAGAATGGGGCCGAGCAATTGGGAATATTTTTGTTGTAAATCATGGACTTTTGCCTGGGAACCCCAGCGAGCATAAGCGTAGTAAGCGTCTGTTAGATAGACGCGGGCAATTTTATCTTTGCCTAATTCCAGGTAGAATTTAGCTGTAAGTTCGCTGAAGAGTGCTTCTTCTTGAAGGTATTGGTTTTGTTTGGCGGTAGCAATGGCGCGATCGTACAAATCGATGGCTTCGAGCCTGTCTCCCAATATTCGTGCTATTTCTGCTGCTACTAAGTCATACTTGTGTTGGTAATTCATCGGTGCGTGGAATGCCCAGGTTTGCATTTTTTCCTGATTGGCTCTCACTTGGGTCAAATATTGCGATCGCGCGATCGGCTCAGCATCGGGATACAGCGCCAGCAGGGCTAGGGAATGGTAAAAGTTGTGCTGCGGTACCATCATCAGCGAACCGACACCAACGACATATTGCTCTGCTAGCTGGGCATTTTCTACGGCACTTTCGCGATCGCCAAACAAATAGTTGACAACCAATTTAGCAAAATAAACTCCAAAGAGGGAAGAAACATTATTGGCTGCTAGCAAAACAGGCAGCAGTTCATCTTCATTAAAACTATCGCCAACTAACCGACATTTGTCCTCAGCTAATCCTTGTAAATTTAATGTTAGCTGTCGCCATATCTGGGTATAATAAGTCTGATATTCTTGCTTGGAATTGAGCATTAATTCAAGATATTGGTCGTATTTTAGATCTACAGATGTTAAATCTTCACCGCTAAAGAAGCTGTAGATGCAAAGATACATAGCAGAATAGCAAGCATACTCGATATCGCCGCTTTCTAAACCGCTGTGGACTGCTGACATCAAAGACGGTATTGTCGCTCGACTAGGTTCTTTCCAATGTCTCACGCAAGCATTGTAGACCATTATAACTTTAGATTCAAATTCTGTGGAGGGAAATTTATCTAATACTTGCAAAGATAGTTGACCGTATTGATAGCCTAATTCAATGTCTCCGATTGTTTGACAGATTAAGCTGCAACAAGCATAGGCATAACTAGCAGGTGGAGAGTTTCCGTATTTGCTGCAAATATGTGCCATTGTAAAGACAACGGCTGGGTAAAGTTCTGGACTAGCTAGATAAGCGGCAGATGCGATCGCACATAAAACCCTCAAAGCAGCAATTTTATAACGATCGTTGATTTCTGCCAGATTAGCTAAAGCGGGTATCTGCACCACCGCCGGCAGTTGTGTTTCCAAAGCAACACCCAGCATTCCCAGAACTTGCAATCCAGTATCCACTGCCGATTTCATCTGATTTTGGGCAATATAAGACTGAATTTGCGCTTCGTAAACTCGGAATTGATCGAGGAGATTGTGCGATCGAGATAGAACTATTTGGGCCAGTTGGTGCGATAAATCGAAATTGGTATTCAAATATTCGGCTGCAACCGCTTCTACATAAAGATCGAGCGTCAAGTCGTATAAATTCGTCCAGCTATCATCTGGTAGCAGATTTCTGCCGGTAGTTAAGTAATCAACAGCAGCAGCATAAGCTGTGGAATTTTTAGCTTTGCGCCCAGCAATTAAATTCAAGGAAGCTAGTTGATGTCTTTCGGTGCGATCGCAAATTAAGTCCACTCCCATGTTCAAGTGGTTGACAATATCAAATATCCGCTCTTCCGTAGGGGCGGTGGATGGTGCGTGCCCGCCCTTGTGCAGCAGCAATCTGCCAATTTTCAGGTGAGTTGACTGCTTGGCGTCGTCTGGAATCAAAGAATAGGCGGCTTGTTGAACGCGATCGTGCAAAAATTTGTAACTTGGCAATTGACGATCGGCAACAGGCAATTGTGCAGACTCCCGATCGTCTGTAAAAAACTTGTAAACTTCACTTTGCGGTAAAATTAGACCTTCTTGCAATGCTTTCCACAAGTAGGCTGCGGTGTCTATTTGAGATTTTTCACAGACAAGGGCTAAGGTTTCTAAATCAAATTGGCTGCCAATACAAGCAGCTAATTTTAAAACATCTTGAGTAGCGATCGGCAATTTCTGCAAGTTATTCGCAACAAACTCGACTACATCATCGCTGACTGCCAATTCTCTGATTTTAGTAAGATCGCACTGCCAACCACCCCGATCTCCCCCTGGCAATCGGGATGCAAAATCGAAATAGATTAACTTATCTTCGTGGAGTTTCTTGAGGAATTGATTGCTAAAAAAAGGATTTCCATTAGTTTTTTTGAAAATGATTTCTGTCAAGGAAAGAGCTCTGTCGATCGCACAACTTAAAGCATCAGCAACCAGACGATTCAAGTCAAATATTGAAAGTGGCGCGAGAGTAATTTGATTAATTATAGTGCCCGAGCGAGCGCTCCCCTGTTTTTGTAGAGAAGATGAACCCCCACCTAGCTTGCGAATCTCTGATAAAGTCAGCATTAATGGATGAACCTTGGACACTTCATTATCTCGATAGGCGCCAATTAGCAACAAATGTTGACCTTCTGATTCGCCCACCAACAATTGCATTAATTTCAGAGATCCTGAATCTGCCCATTGCAAATCATCTAAGAAAATGACTAAGGGGTGATTTTTGGTAGCAAAGACACGAAGGAACTTTTGAAATAATAGATTGAAGCGATTTAGTGCAGAATTTGGTTCTAGTTCCGGTACAACAGGTTGCTTGCCAATCAGCAGTTCTAATTCTGGGATAACATCAATAATTACCTGAGCATTATCCCCTAAAGCTGACAAAATTTGGGCTTGCCACTGCTGAACGCGAGCAGCACTTTCTGTCAGCAATTGCCGCATAAAACTTTGCAGAGCTTGTACCCATGCCGAAAAGGGAATATCGCGCTTGAATTGGTCAAATTTCCCTTTGATAAAGTATCCCCGCTGCTGAACTATGGGCTTGTGAACTTCGTTAATCACAGCGGTTTTGCCAATCCCAGAAAAACCCGTTACCAGCATGATTTCGGTAGTAGCTGTACGGGGGATTTTATGCGGTTCTCGGCTGTTAGAAGAGGAAACCTCCAAATCGGATGCTGGGGGATTTTCCTGGAGACAGGCAACGCGCCCGAAGGCTGCTAACAGGCTCGAAACTTCGCTTTCTCTGCCATAAAGTTTTTCTGGAATCACAAAGCATTCGGAAATGTCTCTGCTGCCTAATTCAAACAGTTGAATAGTGCCACAATCTGAGTATTCTTTTAAGCATTTTTCTAAATCGTGTTTGATACCAAAAGCTGTTTGATAGCGTGCTTCCGCTGTTTTAGCCATCAGTTTTAGCACGATGTCATTCAATACTTGGGGGATGGCAGGATTTAGGGCGATCGGGGGAATTGGATGGCGAGCAATGTGACAGTGAACCAACTCAATCTGCTCCTTAGATTGGAATGGCAATTGTCCTGTCAACAGTTCATAAAAAGTTACTCCTAGTGAGTAAAAATCGGTGCGGTAGTCAATCCCACGATTCATTCTGCCAGTTTGTTCGGGAGACATATAAGCTAATGTCCCTTCCAAGATATTGGGGTTTTTGATTTCTTGATTTTCCTTAGGCAAAAACGATGAGATGCTAAAATCTATAAGTTTGATTTCTTTGGTTGTAGGGTTGATTATAATATTCTGTGGTTTGATATCCTTGTGAATAATGCCGCTGCGATATATTATTTCTAATGTCGAGCAAATTTGAATGGCTATTTGCAAAAAGATGGCTAGGCGATTGGTGAATTTACCCTGGACTCCAAAAGCATCGTTGGTGATGTATTCAGCCAGAGAAATACCGCCAAAGTCCTCCATTACTAAAGCAAAACCGTTACGATATGTTTCCAGACTTAAATGTTTGACTATACCGGAATTATCAATATTTTTGGCAATGGTGTACTGATTGCGAAACTGCACCAGTTCGGTGAAATTCGGATACTCAGACTTGAGCAATTTGATGACGACTGGTCGATTGTCTGATTCCGAAAAACCTCGATAAACCAAGGTTCGGGTGCCGGAGTAGAGTTGTTCGCTCATGCGGTAGCCTGGAATTGATATTTGAAGCATAGTTGCTAAATCCTAGTCAGCTTTTGGTTTAAGAGTCCTGGACGCACTCTGACCTTCATAACCGGGTTTTTTACCTAATCTGCTGGCTACAACCTCTGTATTGTAGTAAAAAAAACCCGGTTTCTGGCTGCCTGCGCGTAAGTTATGTTTAAGCACTATCAAACTTGTTTGTGTTCATTATTTATTAGTTTACTACTGCTCCCAAGATTTCGGGAAGATTTGACAAAAAATAATGATATGTCGAGGGCTAACCATCGCACGTCTCATGAATTTTGTTAAAAATCTTTGAAGTGCTTGCTTCCGGGAAGCGGGAGCCTGTTCCAGTCACATCTGGGATATCCAGCTTCCTGTTGGTTGAATTCCCTACAAATTTATTGGTGCATCGCTATTTGTTTTGTCGGAAAGGGTACAATAATAGCGATCGAGTATGTTGGGCTTGAACGATGAAACATAAATGGCGATCGGGACTATTTGGTGTCATTTTCAGATTACCAACATTGTATCCAGAACACTCTATGGGATAGACAGGACTTAATCCTTTTTTTTAAGAACCACCAAGGTAATGTCATCAAAAACCTTTTGTTCTCCAATAAATCCCCGCAAATCTTCAATGGCTGATTGCTTAATTTGTTCGGCGCTTTTATGCCAATTAATCGAAACCACTTCACAGAGTCTTTCAATTCCGTAGAATTTTTTGTTGATATTTCTGGCTTCGGGAATGCCATCGGTATATAGCACCACCCCGTCCCCCGGTTCTAACTCTACTACAACCTGGTCAATCAACTCTGAAATGTTTTCGTCTAAACCAATCGGGAATCCCAAATCCATTGTATCTATCCGCTCGATTTGACCGCTTTTTCTAACGACAATAGTTTCCTCATGCTGGCCACTGATGCAGATTTTGCCATTGGCATAATTGAGGATAGCAAGCGTCAAATTCTTATCTGAATTCATGCGCTGAATATTTAGATAAATAGTGCGATTAAGAATATCTAAAAAGCGCACCGGATTTAATTCGGGCATTTCGTGAAGAGTGCGGACAACCGCTTGAGTCATTACCATCAAAATACCGCTTTCTAAGCCATGTCCGGTGACATCGCCGATGCCAATAGTCACCACACCTTCAGTCTGGAGAATATCGTAATAATCGCCACCTACTTCATCGGCTGGTTCCATGAATCCGGCAATATCTAAGTCTTCAATTGCCTCCATTTCTTGGTGTTTAGGCAAAATCAACTGCTGCATTTGTTTGAGGATGTATAGTTCGGCACTCATCCGCATATTTTCGGCTTTTAGTCGGTGATTGAGCGTCACAATTTCGGCGTTAGCTGTGGCGAGTTCAGTGGTGCGTTCTGTAACTTTATCTTCTAGAGTTTCAAAGGATTCTTTGAGTTGTCCTGCCATGCTGTTAAAGGAGTTGGCAAGTTTTTTTAGTTCCATGAGGGAGCTAGTTTTTACCTGTCTGTCGAGAGCGCCGTTAGCCATGTCTTCCGAAGCTTGGGTGATGGCTTCAATGGGGCTAGCAATCCAGCGGGCTGTGAAAATTCCAATTGCCGTTGCCACAGTAAATGCGATCGCACACAATAGAATTGTGGTGCGGGTATTGGCATTAATTTTATCCATGAAATCAGATTCTGGAACCACCGTTACGATCGGCCAGTCCAACCCAAACTTGTCTTTCCACGGAGCAACGAGGACAAAGTAATTTTCACCTTTAATTTTAATATTAATTTTTTGGCTATTTTTAATATTTTTAAAGCTACCGAACCGTTCTTGCAACGCTTTAGTAGCAGCTTGGATCGCAGGATCGGAGATGTTGAGAGCGCTAAAGCGTTTGACTTGATTATTTACCTTGATAAAAGAGGGTTGTGGGCCAGAATTTCCAATCAATTGTCCGTCTCGTTCCATGATGAAAATTCGCCCGGATTTGCTAAAGTTTAAGTTGTGCAGAAATGTAGTAATATTGGATAGTTGTAAATCGACCCCGATCACTCCGATTAGCTTGCCCTTGGCATACATGGGACGCATTGCCCCTACAGCAATAAAGTTAAGCTCATCTAGCGAATAAACAGAAGTCCAGATAGGTTTCCCGGCTTGAGCTGCCTGAGTGTACCATTCTAATTTCACGGTATCGTAAGGAGCAACCTGTGTTACCTTAATTCGATTGCCCTGGCGGTCGGTTAAATGGGCGTTAATTTTCCAGTTTGTCCTTGCTGAAACTTCGGCAATGCTGATGCCTTCTCCCGGTCTTACTGGCCCAGCACCAATGAAGCGTCCATCTGAAAGTCCATAGGAAATGAAGCCAAGATTATCGAATGCTTGCACCTGTTTCCAAAAATAAAGTCCCGCAATATCTAAGTTATTTATGTCGAGCAATCTGGTTTCGATCGCATCGATATTGATTTGATTAATTTGATGGGGAGTTAAGAGATAATCATCTAAGTGCCGATAAGTGCGATCGCTCACCTGAGTCATTAACTGGTTAGCCAAATGCGTTACCGCTTGTTGTCCGTTGCGGAAGGAAAGATAACCGACTAAGCCAACGGCTGCAACGATTTGCAGGACAAAGGGAACTACGAGGGCGGTGCGGAGGCGAAATTGCCAAAGAGTTGAGGCCATATAGCTTTTCTCAGATAGATGAGGTACAGGTTCAGATTTGAGATTTTAGGGTGCATCTCACTTTTGAAGAGGGCGAAGCATGACCGCATATAAATTATTAGTTATAATCTCATATTGACTGCGGTCATGCTTCGCCCCTACGGATATATTCGCTTGCATTGAGATGCACCCTTCCATTTTTTGCTTTGAGATTGGGGAATTGAGGAATTGTTAATTAACTGCCGAGAGTACCTCAGCTCAATAGAAATGCTACAATAGATAGGTATCTTCAACGGACGGAATTACGTTTTAAAAGCTCTAGCTACAGTTTATGAATTTTTGTGACGGTATTAAGGGGGACTAATAATGTTATCCTATCAAAAATTCTACCAACATCAACAAATCAGCGTTCATCAGCGGTTAAAATAAAAACAAAAATAAATACCAAACAAAAATGCAAATTAATCAAGCCCTCCACAGCGCCCTGCTCGTTTCCAACCTCGAAAAATCCCAACACTTTTACAGCAATGTATTAGGACTGCAAAAAATCGATCGCGAATTAAAATTTTCCGGAATCTGGTATCAAATCGGTAACTTCCAGATACACCTAATTCTAGCGGCAACAATTATACCAGATGCCGTAGACCATGAGAAATTGGGGCGCAATCGACATCTAGCGTTTGCTGTGGCTAACTTAGAGGCAGCCAAAGAGCAATTAATCGCTCACAATTGCCCCGTACAAATGAGCGCGTCAGGTCGATCGGCATTATTTACCCAAGATCCAGACGGGAATATCATTGAACTCAGCGAGTAACAGATGAAAATCATCGCCTACTCTTACACCGAACCGCTGCTAGAAGCCGCACCAGCAGCCGAAATTTGGGGCCAAGAGGTCGATCGCACCTACCAAGACTTAGGAGGGCGCCAGCAACTCCAGCAACTGCTAAAAGACTGCCAAACAGAACCAGTCAAATACCTGCTAATTCAGCGTTTTGAAGAACTCGGCGACACAGTACAGCAAGTGTGCGCCCACCTCGAACAACTAGAAAACCTCGGCATCCAACTAATTGTCACAGACGAAAAACAAACAGAAAATAGAGTTAATTTGCTCAAACTCCTCGCCGAACTCCAGCGCAGCCAACACAGCCGCAGCATTCGCAAAGGACACGCCCGCAACCGCATCAAATCCCTTCCCCCACCCGGAAAAGCCCCCTACGGCTATCGGCGCGGCAAAGACAAATATGCGATCGACAAAACCGCCTCCCCCGCCGTCAAAGACTTTTTTGAACACTTTCTCATCTACGGTTCCCTGCGCGGTTCCGTGCGCCATTTAGCAAAGAAATACAACAAAAAAATCTCCGTCAGCACAGGCCGCCGCTGGCTGACAAATCCCGCCTACCGAGGCGATTTAGAATATCAAAACGGTGAAGTAATTTCTAACACCCACGTCCCGATTATTTCCAGAGAAGAAGCCGCCCAAGTAGACAGATTGCTGCGGCGTAACAGTCGCCTTGCTCCCCGCAGCGCCAGCGCCCCGCGTTCCCTCGCAGGTTTAGCAATTTGCGCCGAGTGCAAATCGTCCATGACAGTTGCGAAAGTCACAGCCTACCGCAAAGACAAAGAATACCTTTATTTGCGACCGATTAACTGTTCCCAACAGCCTAAATGCAGCGGCATTTCCTACGAAGAAGTGTTGCAATTAACCATAGCAGGGATTTGTCGCGATTTGCCCGATGCGATCGCCCAGTTGCAAATGCCGGACATCCAAGGAATCAAAGCCGGAATTGCCGGGGCGATCGCATCTAAACAAAAAATTATAGAACAACTTCCCGCCCTGATTGAAAGCGGCATTTTGGACGCAGAAACGGCAGATTTGCGATCGTATAAAATCCGCACAGAAGTTGCAGAACTGCAAAGTAAATTAGCGAAAATGCCCCCCGTAAATTTGCGAGAAACTGCTCAAACTGTTTCTCTTCCCCAATTTTGGCTGGATTTGTCGGAATCGGAACGCAGGTTTTATTTTCGAGAGTTTATCGATCGCATTGAAATAATTCGGGAAAATTCAGAAGTGGATCTGCAAATTATTTTTATTTTTTAATATTGAAAAATTGACAATTAACAATTCATATCATTGTCGATAGAATGAGTTTGTAGTGAGGACTTTAGTCCTGGCAATCGAAGGAATAAAGTAGTAGTAGGGTGCGTCAGGCACGGATGGCGGACTACCTAAAAATTAGGCTAATCGCTGACGCACCCTACAATATCTTAGACTATTAACTGTCAACTGTCAGGGGTTTTAACTGTCGATCGCACTGCTGCACAAAAGAGGTAACTACAGAGTGATAAAATCGGTAGCGGTGAGAGCATTCGCAGCAACACCGTTAAGCTTCGCTAACAACTGATTGCTACCTGTGACGCTAATCAAGGCTTGATTGTTGCTAGATGTAATGCTGAGTTGATTGAAACTCAAACCGGGAGCCAACCCAATTAAATCCTCGCCCTTGCGGAAATCAGTAATGATGTCACTACCCAAACTTTGATTTAGTAGAAATACATCATTTCCCGAACCGCCAGTCAAAGTATCATCTCCTATATCCCCGGAAAGGAAATCGGAACCAGCACCGCCAGCGAGGAGATCGTTACCCTTACCGCCGAAAAGCGTATCGTTACCAGTATCGCCGCAGAGAAGATCGTTTTCATCGTTACCAACCAGCAAGTCGTTGCCAATACCGCCATCGAGACTGTCGTTTTCTTTGCCGGCATAAACCGTGTCATTTCCTGCCCCACCAAACAGCAAGTCTGTACCTTCATTACCAAACACAAGATCGTTGCCGTTGCCAGCATTAATTGTGTCATTTCCTAAGTTGCCTAACAGGTTGTCG
>NZ_JAEQCB010000115.1:0-15962 GCF_020738785.1 Microcoleus sp. PH2017_05_CCC_O_A
CTTGATTCCTCTCGCTAAGTTGACATAGAAATGCTGCTAACACCACCGATGACTATGATGGATTTCTTTCGCAAGAGTGAGGGCGTTTGGTTCACTCAGCGAACAGTCCACAATTTTGATACTGCTGCTGCTGATGAGTCGGGAGAATCCAATGTCATGATTGATGTCTTATCAATTGATGATCCCAGAGTTTTAGAGGTTTGTCAACAGCAAAATGTAGATCCTGCTTTGGTTAGTGGGGGATGCAGTTTTATGTGGCAAGATAATTTGGATGATGCCATCCCGAACCAAAATTATGCTGCAATACTTATCGATGTACCCAATCCCAATAACCCGAAAATGGGTAAGTTTCTCAGAAATAGAGGCTACGTTGAAGGTATTCCGGTAATTGGTATTTACCATTTTGCTGATGATGGGGTATTGACTATTGAGACGGAATATGAGACAAATCAAGGACAGGAACGCTGTTGGTTTATTAACGATCATTTTCGAGTGCGGGTGATGACGGTTCAAATGAGCAATGGGGTTAAACAAATGGCATACTGTTCTGAGCGTCGTTGTATTTCTCCACTGGGCGGGCAGGATGCCCACCCCACAATAAAATTAATTGGTTGTGGAACTGGCATCTTGCCAGTTCGATGCCCACCCCACAAGCCACTGGGCGGGCAGGATGCCCACCCCACAAGCAACTAACTGGGCGGGCAAGATGCCCGCCCCACAATAAAATTAATTGGTTGTGGAACTGGCATCTTGCCAGTTCCTAAGAATCCTGTATGATGTGAGTTTAACTGAACTCGATCGCCTAACTGTTTTCAACTGTTATTAAACTCTCAAAACTATGTCTGAAAACGAAGAATTGACAACATCGGCTCGTGATGAATCTGCCGCAGATTTAACAGAAGATTCAACACAGATAGAGGCTGAAGAATTGGTGGAAGTCATTGCCGAATTTGAGCGGTATCGGGAACGTTTGGTGAATGAAACGATGGCGGCGGCACAAAAGGCTAAGCTACCACAGAAAGCAGCTATGGCTAAAATTGAGCCGGAACTTGCTAAAATTGATGCTGGACTAGACAGTCTCCGCACTCAATTGGCGGCGATAACTACTAATAATTAGGTGGCAATGATGGTCAATTCTAATGCTCAATCCCAAGATGCTGCAATTGTGTTAGCTCATGCCGAAACAGATGCTTTGCTTCAACAAGTTACTGAACAAATAGATTTAGATACTTTTGATGTTAATGATGCTGAGCTTTTGAGGAGTCTGGTTGAATCTTTGGGTGATACGCGGGGGATGACTCGACTGCGTTGTGCGGAAACTCTGGCGGAAATTGGTGAAGCGGCGACTCCTTTTTTGTTGGATGCTTTGGGAAATCATGTTAATCCGGTTGTGCGGCGTGCTGCGGGTAAAACTCTGACTTTGATTGGCGATCCGACTGCTGTTCCTAATTTAATTCATGCTTTGTTGAATGATGAGGATACGGTGGTTAAGGGTTCGTCTATTGGGGCGCTGGCGAGGATTGGTGAACCTTCTGTGCAGGCTTTGTTGGATATTTTAGCATCTACCGATTTGCCGGAAAGTACGATCGGTCATGCGGCTTGGGCGTTGGCGTTTATTGGGGCGGGTGCGAAGGAGTATTTGTATCGGGCGATCGCCTCTGATTCGCCTGTGGTGCGTGGGGCGGTGGTTGGGGCGATCGCCAAAGTAGCCCAGGAAGAGCCCAAAGCCGACTTATTTGAGATTTTAGTGAAGTCTCTAACGGATGTTGATGTTGACGTGCGTTGCGAGGCGGCGGCTGCTTTGGGAAATCTCGCCTATAAGCCTGCAATCCCCAACCTGATTGAGTTGCTGCATCATGGCGATGGCGAAAGTCGCAGGGCGGCGGCCTTGTCTTTGATGAAAGTGGGCGATCGAAGTGCGATCGAGCCGCTACAAGCTGCATTAGCCAAGGAATCAGAGGCGGCTGTGCAAGGAGTAATTAAGTTAGCAATTTCTCAAATTAAGTAACTAAAAATATGACAGAATCTGGAACAGGGCGGATGTTGCTTTCCCACAATTTTGATATGCAAGAGGGTATCTTTCCAACCTTAAGTAGAGAAGATTTGACTTTGGTATTTGCTGAGGGTTTAAGTCAATATCCTCAGATTAAGTGCCGTCAATTAAATCACGCTCATTGGATGGTAGAAGTTTTATTTTCTACTAATGATTTTGCGCCACCTCAAGTTGGGGAGTTTTGCGCTGAATCTTTGGTAAATAAGCGGATGAGTCAAGGAAAAGTTGATGATTCTTTTCCTGATGTTTTGATTTTAGCGGGATTGAAAAAGACTCCGCCATTGAGTAGCGATGTTGAGGCGCTGCAAACGGGAGAATGGGGGGTTGATGTGGTGGAAACTGCGTCTGCTGAGAGTTTTTTGATGGCGATGGGCTGGGAGGAAAAAACATCTGGGAAAAGTATTGAGGATGTTTTTAAGGTTGAAAGGAGGAAGGGGTAAAAGGTAAAAAGCTGTTTGGAAGGTCATAGATAAGTCCTGAAGCGCTGATTTTGACGTTCACAAAACTATCTATCTCCCGTAGATCAAATGATTGAACTGAAGTTTATTGGGTCTACTAATTTTCAGCATCCTATCAGGACGGTCATGAATCTCAGTTAAACGGTCATTAGTCTCAGTTGAGCGACTATTACGTGTTTTTCCTTTGGAAATGCTAATATGACCGATACTGACAAAACGATATTCATAAGCCTCAAGGAAGTTCTGTTGATTCCAAAATGCTTTGCCGATTTCCTGACAATAGTCAACAAAGCATTTTGCGCCCGTTAGTTGCTGGATAATGTTTTTATTCTGGCCTTTCTTTTTCTTCATCTCAATACAAAAGATGATTTTTTCTGTGGGAGTATCAGCAATAATCACAAAATCTGCGCGTTTGCACTGACCTTTTGAGCTAGTAAAAATCTTGCTTGGTGCTGGGAAAGCATCTGCCTTAATAACAATAACTTGAGCATCATCAGGCATTCCATCAATCGTTACAGAATAGTCAGCAGGCGGAGATTCTTTGAGTATAACTTGCTTTTTACCTTTGTGTTCTTCCAATGGTACTGTAGCACTTTCCTTAATCATCTCTTTGAGGATAGCAATATCAGACATTAATCCTGACCCCAAACAATCGATTCCTGAATCCTGTTCATCGTTTCAATAGTTGTATCAAAACTGCGGGCTTCAATACCCATTTCTGGGTCAATATCGGCTGGTGTCAGCGTTTGACATTTATTTGTTTTTGTACTCCCTGCCTCTTCCGCAATATAAACTTTGATTTTGTTAGACGAAATTAGTTCTACTTCCCGATAACCTTCTTCTTCAGCAACTCGCTTCAGATGAGGTTTGTCATGGTTAAGCATAATCAACGTATTCAGTTCTTTAATAATGTAATCGCTGTGGGTGGTAATAAAAACCTTAATACCCAGATTTACCAAGCGGGCAAATAGCCGTGCGACGCGGCGCTGGTTTTCAGGATGTAGATTTAATTCTGGTTCATCTATCATCAGTAAATCACCAATCTGAGCCTCATGTTTTAGGTAAAAACCGATGTCTAATAGAGAACGCACAGCACTAGAACTTTCATCCATAGAAAGCTTGATCCTTTTACCATTCGGCTCATAATAAAGTTCATCATTACGGGTAACAGTGTATTGGCCGCCGATTATGTCAGCAAAATCTGCCAGTATATCAGGATGTTCCTCAGCAATAAAACTGCTTTTTTTAACAATGCTTTCAAGTTCCCTGGTAAATTCTACGTTTGTCTGTATCGGCAGGGCGTAGTCCTGATAAGCCTTAAATAAGAGTTCAATGGGATGGATATTATTGTTGCTTTTACCCATTTGTTCAAGCAATCTATTACGGGCAAAATTCAACTCTTTGCGAAAAATAGCTGCACCAGTTCTTTCTGCACTAGCGATAAAAGGACGAGGAATAATTTCGGCAAAAATAATATGTTTCAGTGCATCGGCAATGGTTTTTTTAAGTATTTCATTGGGAATTTTTGCCTTTTCTTTTTCAACGAGCAAGGTGACAACTAATTCTCTACTATCTTCTCTTTTGGTCATCGAGAATAATTCGACATTTGCAGATCCTAGTGTTGACTGAAATTGGCTTGCCAAGGTAATATTTTTGATGTCTAGGTTTACCTGAAACTCTGTTTTTTTAAATCTTTTAGCCGGCGCTGCAAAAATATGAGGCAATTGCTGTGTATAAACTTGACAAGCTTTAAAAACAATTTGCTCTGCCTGTTTGACATATTCTTGTATGTCTAGATGGATTACGCCGTCCGCAAGGAGTTGCTGGATTTTGTTGTCGTTAATGTCGATCGCCAAAATCTGCCGCCAAGTAAACAAAAAGCCAAACAGTGCATAGGTAGCGTAGGTCTTTCCGGTATTGTTGCCGCCACAAATAATTGTCAACTCGCCAAGGGTGAATTCGGCTTGTTTTAGGGCACCAAGATTTTTGACTTTAATTTTCATTGGTGTTTTCCTTAGATTGCAATGTGCCTCAGTAATATCGCACAAACCAGTCTAAACAGCCAGCGCCTTGATACTTTCTTGGGTATCAAGAGGGATCTTTTGCCAACTCGTGGCAATGTTAATATTCATATTGGTTTGAGCGATATCTAACAGCGTATCATCAATTGAGTGCATTCGATTTTCGCGCAACCAAATTAAAATTTCCGCTAAATGCCAAATAGAATGTGTACCTTCATAAACAGGAATCGGAAATCTTGATTTGCTTTCGATCGAGAGATTTCTCATTTGCAGTTGAGTATAACCCAGAATTTTAGCTGCATCCGTCAAGCCAACTAAATCTGGTGCTGCTTCAATTAGAGTAACACTTGGAACAGCTTTTTTGATATCATTAATCGCACTAGAAATAGCTTCATAAGCCGACGATCCCTCGCGGATAAAATTTAGTGCTACATATTCTTTATTTCCAACTCCAATTAAGGCATCGTCACAGCCACTTGCATACAGTCTCTCAATAAAATCATCAGGATCGGCTGGGGAATTGTTCAGATTAAACTTCAAAGTAAAATCATACTCGTTCATTTTTTATTCCTCCTCCGAGGAAGACTCATTCACATCGTTATGCTTTGTGCAATTATCCACTACTCGGCGAATTTGTTTTCCATGATTCCCTGAGTTTTTTGGGGTACTCCAAATACTGGATATACAAAAAATCCCGCTTCTACACTCTTTATCGTTGTAGGGACAATAAATTTTCCCCCAAGCATGAGAACCACCAACATCAACGCGCCATCCATTTTTTTCAGCGTATCTCAACGCATCCTCAACTTCTGGCTTTGGGTGAGTTTTTCTGACCATTACAATTTTTGCTTACATATCGTTCAACACGCTACTATAAACCTAACTATTCTGCACGCTTATAATTCATCACCAAATCCAATCGCGATAAAGAACTTGTCGCTGATTCCCGCACATAGGAATCCACGGTTTCATCATTCGCAAATGTGGTGAGAACTTCTACACAACGTCGATCGCCCACAGAAGCCAATGCACTCACAATCGCCACCTGTACCGCTACATTATCCGTTGTATTCAGCGATTCCACCAAAATCTCGAACGCAGAGGAACCCATCTGCCCCAAGGCCATCACGGCTGCAATATGCACCACAGGATTAGCATCATCGATCGCCTTTTTCAATCCCTGCAAGCCCACTTCTGGGAAAGGCAACTCTGGATAATTAATCGCAACTTGCGCCAATACCTTCGCCGCACTCCCTCGCACAGTCACATTCTCACTGTTTAACATGGCGTCAACCACCGGTGATATGGCATCCTCACCGATCGCACCTAACACCTTCACCGCCGCCCGACGATAGGTGACATCTTCGTCGTCTAAAATGGCCACCAGTCGAGGAATTGTATTTTCATCGCGGGAATCGGCAATTTCAAACATCGCCCGATCGCGCATATGAGGATTCGGGTGTTTTAGTTTTTCAAACAAAGCATCTGTTGTCATAATTTTTGGGGTTTTAGGTTTTCTAATTTAAGCTGAATTAACAATCCTGGACGCATAAATATCTAAGAAACCGGGTTTTTACCAGTATTAAAAGCTGGGATGCAGTATTTTGGTAAAAAAACCCGGTTTCTGCCTCCCGTCTCAGGTAGGGACACGGCACTGCCGTGTCCGGCTGTAGGGACACGGCACTGCCGTGTCCCTACTATATTTCAGATGTTAAAGAAGTATGAGCATCTATTTTAGCTTGAACTAACCAATCTTGGTCAGCCGCAGCAACTTCATAACCACTAACATCACCAAGTTTTTCTAGTGCCATTAATGCAGCATACTTCAAATCCCAGATTTTAGTTTCCAGACAGGTTTTCAATTCTGGAATAGCACGCTTTTCTCCGAGTTCCCCTAGGGCGATCGCAGCCGCCGCACGGGATTTCTGAAACTGGGGTTGGGGGTTATTCAAAGCTTCCAATAACAAATCGTAGGCGGGAGAGTGTTTGAGCCAACCAAACAATTTTACTACATGAAAATGCGCTCCATAATCATTGTTTCCTTCTTCTGCAAAGGTGGCAAACAGGGCTGCCGGTGCCTCCTCTGAATAATGTTCTAAAATTGTTTTAGTTGCTAAATAGCAACGACCAAAATCCGTTTCGTATAATTGGTTAATCAGAAACGGTAATTCTGGTAATTCTTCATAGCTGTGGACTAAATCTAAATCCCCTGGTTGATCCCGTAAGGTTTGTTCTAAATAGGGTTGAATGGTGTCAAAGGTAAGGGATTTGTCGGCGATTCCGGCTGCTGCTAGCATCCGAATTCCCCTCAGCCGAAAGACTAAAGATACGGGACATTTGGCAATGTTGGGAATGGCCTCGTAGTGGTGGGCGTCAATCAAATCCTGAATTGATAGTCTGCGCCCTAGGACATTTTTGTGTTGCAGCATGGCGACAACTTGTCCCATTTTAGAAAAGTCTCTGGTTAGGCGGCAAATTGCGGCGATCGCAGCACTAGCAGTCGGTGGATCGAGATCGTCAACAAATTTGCGAATTCTGGTCTCGGCTGGTTGATAATCTAATTTAGTCAGGGTGTGGATGATTACTCGGTAGGTTTGTCCTGGTTTATCGAGCAATTGAGCTACTTCTTCTAAAATATCGCTGTCTTGAGTGCCAATTTCGCCGATCGCCCAAACGGCATTTTCGACGGTGTAGCAGTCATCATCGCTCAGACAGGTGCGAATCACCGGCAATGCTTGGACAGCTTGCAGTCTTCCCAAGGTTTCCACCGACTTGCGGCGCACAATCCGGTTTTCTAGCACCGGATCGGTTTGCTGTACTGCTCGGATCAGTGCTGCGATCGATCGCTCTGTGGGAAAGTTTATCAGATGGGAAGCGGCTATGTAGCGGGAATCCTCTTCGCCGATTTGGTCTTGTGGCGTATCTAAAAGGGCGATCGCCTGGTCTTCTGTTAAATTAAAAAAACTAAAAAAGCGTTTATCCATAGAGTGGGGAGGGGGAGAATGGGAGAAGAGGAGAGTGGGCTACCGATGCCCGATGCCCGATGCCCGATGCCCGATGCCCGATAGAAATTAGCATATGCCTATTAAAACACAATAACAAGCCCAGGAATTCTTTACCCTTACTTTACCCAAATCGGTAGAGCAACGAGCCAAGATTTCCTAGACTTGTCGGGGTAAAAATTACCCAGTCACGACATTACAAACCTGTCTAATTAATTAGGACAGGGAGTTGATGGCGTAGTCAAGAAGAGCGTTGTACTCAGTCAAAGCTTGAGCAGACATATCGCGAGGAGTGCAACCACGGTTACGAGCAAAGCTTAATGCTTCAACGTAAGGAGCAGTAGGCAAGCTCAAAGCGCGATAGACTTCGCGTTGACCAGCAATACCCCATTCATCAAGAGGGCCTGTGCCGCCAACTACCAAGCAGTATTGAACCAAGCGCAGGTAGTGCTTGATGTCGCGGTGGCATTTTGCTTTGAAAGTATCGGTGGAGTTAGCTTGACCGGATTCGTTCAAGTAAGGATACTTTTTGATGCAAGCATCATAAGCTTCTTTAGCAACTGCATCCAGGTTGGCGCCCAATTTTTCAGCAGCTTCTAAACGAGCAGCAGAGCGTTGGATAGAACCTTGAACTGATTCTAGATCAGAGGTGCTAGGAAAGCGACCTGCTGCATCAGCAGAGGCGATAGCGGTGGTGAGAACTGATTTCATTTCCTTAAATCTCCTAAAGTGATTTTGACAGTGAGCGTAGTTTCAATTTTGCTGAGCGGATTGCGATTAGCAATTGACTAGCTCAGTGCAGAAATGATACGGTCGAAGTAGCTGGAAGATTCGGCAACGAGGCTGGCGCAACGATCTTCAACTACGATAGATCCCATTTTCCGCAACTTAGCACCAGCAAATTTTTCGCTGGGGTTGTCTTGGATGTGAGCAGCGGCTTGAGCCTTCATGATTTGAACTGCACGCACGGTGGAGGTGGTGGGTACGCCCAAAGCTGCGTAGGTTTCTTTCAAACCATTCAAGCAACGGTCATCAAGAACTGAAGCATCACCAGCCAACAAGGCGTAGGTGACATAGCGCAAGATGATTTCTGCGTCGCGCAAGCAAGCAGCCATGCGACGGTTAGGGTAGCAGTTACCACCGGCTTGGATCAAGCCTTGGTTTTCGCAGATCATACCGGCAACAGCGTCGGAAACCATACAGCTAGCGTTGCTGGCGATCGCGTTTACAGCATCCAAGCGTCGGTTGCCGCTGGCAACGAAAGCTCTAAGGGCAGCAATATCACCAACGGTGGAGGTGCTGGCATCGGCTGAAACTACAGCTCTTGAAAAAGCGTCAAGCATTGAGTTCTCCTTAACTTAGACGAAAAATTATTTCTTATCTCAGTTGGTCAACTTGGTGACGAACTTGATGGTCTTGAATATATCTAAGGAATGAGACAGAGGTCTCATTCCTGAGAAACAAAGTAACAATTTGTTACTTTGGTCGCGAAAAGCACATTTTTTCGTTTAACAAACATCTCCATACCACGATCGGCGGATTCTGAACAGAAATGTCGATCGCCCGATCGACTCACCAGTTAGGGAAGCCCTGGAAGATGATCGCACTTCGATCGATCGCCCAAGCTATTTTAAAATTGATCGATAACCGAAAATGGTGATTAGCTATGATGGCAAATCTCTCGGCGCGCTGCTATGCGGGCGAAAGCGATTTAACTGCGATCGCCGATTTAATCAATACTTGCGAAGAAGTCGATCGGCTCGATCAAGGCACTTCCATCTCGGAATTGCAACAAGAATTTAACCAACCCTCCCGAGATTTAGCGCGCGATATCTGTCTTTGGGAAGATGCAGGCGGCAAATTAATCGGTTTTGCCGAGTTGTGGATTTCTGAACCTGGGACAGTCATCGATGGTTGGCTGTCGTTTTCAGTCCGCCCCGAGGCGCGCTGCGGAGATGTGGAAGTGGCGGCAGTGGCTTGGGGCGAAAGGCGGATGCGCGAGGTAGCATCATTGCGGGGCGCGCAGGTGAAGCTGCGATCGGGGGTTAGGACACAGGATGCCGATCGCATTTCTGTGCTCACAAATTGCGGTTTTAGGGTCGATCGCTATTTTTGTCGCATGGCGCGATCGCTCACGGAACCGATCGCAGAGCCCCAATTCCCAGAAGGTTTTGCGCTGCGTCTATTCCCCGGCGAACAGGATTCGGAAGCTTGGGTAGAAATGTTCAACCAGTCGTTTATCGATCACTGGAATCACCACGATTTAACAGTCGAGAAATTCAAATACGATTTAGCAAAACCCAGTTACAGAAAGGATTTAGACTTGATTGCAGTTGCTGCTGACGGGACTTTTGCAGCTTTCTGTTATTGCGAAATTAATGTCGAGGAGTGCGATCGTACTGGACGAAATGAAGGCTGGATTGCTGTTCTTGGTACGCGGCGCGGTTTCCGCAAACTTGGATTGGGACGAGCGATGTTGCTGGCTGGTTTGCAGCGACTAAAAGCTGCCGGTGTCGAGACTGCGATTCTCGGCGTGGATACTGCAAATCCTTCCGGTGCATTGCGACTTTACGAGTCTGCGGGCTTCCACAATATTCGCGATAGCATTTCCTATATTAAAGATGTTTGAGCAGTTGGGCGATCGGGATTTACGCGCAGGATTCAAGAAACCCGGTTTCTCTGTGTATGCCTTGTCACCAAACAGTATTTCTCGTAGAAACCGGGTTTCTGGGCCCGGGTGCAAAGTTCGCGATCGCACTAGGTACGTTGTTGCGCTTCAGCGCTCTTTCATATATTAAGAGCGCTGAAGCGCAACAACGTACCTGTATCTAAAAAACTTTTCCTACCCCCTTGACACTTCTGTAGTATGTGTGTAGCATAAACATATGGAAAGCGCAGGAGAGCCAAAAACCTGCATTTTTTGTACCAAATCTGAACCTTGACAACTAAATAGCGTTCGAGATTTCAAGGAACATCAATTTGAAAGTCTTGCAATAGAGACTTAATTGTTATGTTGTTACTTTTCACGAGACTGTTCAGTTACAGACTGACTCGATCTGAGTCAGATATTGTACCAAAACAGCCGAATTTCAACGAATCTGGGGCGGATTCAGAACAACACAGTTGCGATCGAGCGCGATCGGCAAAAAAGACTGAAGAAATCCGCCATCTCAAACAAGCTTACCATTTAGAGCGGCGTTTGTTTATGTAAAAATTGTCGTGTGGGCGCAGATGCGAATGCTGGCAATTTTTACCGACTAACGCCACAACTAAACAGCAGAAAAGCTACTAATCCAAAATCTAAAATCTAAAATCTAAAATCGCTTAAGGAGGTAACAGTTATGGTTCACATTCGTTTTGAAGGACGTTCCTATGATGTGGCAGAAAACCAACTGGGTATCACGGTAGGAATGAGCGACAAAACAATTCAGGAACGTCTAGCCAATCATTTTGATGTCAAGAGCGATCGCTTCGAGTCTTACGTGCTAGATCGCCGTCCCAGCGGTGATTTAATTGTCCGCCCAGAGGCGGTTTACGGATAGGAATTTACTTTTATTCCGCGCCCCAATTCGAGAAGCCTACAAACATTAGGGTTCTAGTTCTGAAAAGATTGCGGGTTCAAGTCCCGCTGAAGGCTTCGGCTTTTATGGTGAAATGGTAAACACGCTAGAAGTTGTCAAAAGCTTTTCAAACTTGCGCGGTATAAAAAATCATCAATTGTCGAGGCGCACCCCAACTAAAGAAGCTTACAAACTGGCGAACGTTCGACTAAAAATCGAATAGTAGGTTCAATTCCTAAAAAACAAAGCTTCTCTGACTCGTGCGCCGCCTCTAATACCTGAAGTTTTTATATCTGTCACGCGGTTAAAAGTTCCACTTCGCGCCCTCACAAAGGAAGCTTACATACTCGCTCTTGGTAGAGCATTTCTCTTTAAAGAAAAGTTGCAGGTTCAACTCCTGCGTATGAACAACGGCTTTCTTGACTTGCGCGAGGTGACTTTTACTATCACAACACTTTGATTCAACTTTCTTCATGAAAAAGGTTTGTAGTGATGACTTTAGTCCGCAGAAAAGAAGGACTGAAGTCCTCACTACAAACCTTATGGAAAACAAGGGAAACTATCCGCTCTTGAATCTTCAGTTCCGCGCCCTAACATAGGAAGCGCATACACACGATACCACCGATTAGTCACAGGTTCAAATCCTGTCAGTCTCGTTTAAGAGGCTGTAGCTCAGGGGTAGAGCAATCGGTCTGTTAAACCGCTTTTTAAACTTGCGCGGAACTTCCAATTTTTGAACAACTGAATTCCTTGTTACAAACGAAACACTTCGCGCCCTAACTGATGAAGCTTACACACTTTAGTAAATATAACTGCCCTAAGGTACTGATATTCGAGCGATCGAATTAGGGAAGCATTCCGAGTCTCTAGTTCTAGATGAGGTTTGCGCGTCCACTGCTAGGTAAAACTGGTAAGAACGGCTGTGCTTAAAGCTTTTTTGACTTGCGCGAAGTGTTTTAAATTTGGTCACATTTTACATAAATTGCTCGCGGATGGCTAGAAACCGGGTTTATTGCCAGAAAGAATTGGTTTACACCCGGAACACTTGTAGGGAGAAATTAAAATCAGACTATTCATTAACTCTAATCCTCTTCTTTCTTTTGTCAACTGTCAACTGTCAACTGTCAACTGTCAACTGAATGAAGCATTTTTTTCGGTGTAGTCCGTAGATTAGGCAAACAAATCTGTTTCTTTGTCAAAAGTTCATCCATGACTAGGATAATTTAATTTACAATTGTTAATTGCTATGAGCGAACACCGATTAGATAGAATCGTCATCGAACGGCCTCGCGGTGGCTGGAGAGCTAGCTTAAAAAAAGTACCAGGAAACCGGAGACATCTGAAAGAAATTACTGAGGCAGCTTGCACTGATGGAATCTTTAACCCTTATCTACTCAAGCTGAAAAGAAAAAGCAAATATTTTTCAGATTGTCTGGGGCCTTTATCTCGCTGGCTGCGGAGCAAAATAGGACAAGATTGGGATGATATCTACCACGAATTGTGTCAAATTCTTGATATAACTACGCTGTCTGGAAAACATATTCTCTCCCATGTTTGGGGTTATGTGGAAAGAGATGTTGTGTTGGTTGATGGAATTGTTTGCGATCGCCGATATGGGCGTCAACTTGGTTCTAGGAGAGAGGAACTTTACGTTCATCCTGAGACGCGGATACTCTGCTTGGCAAACAAGGTACGAAAATTACCTCCGAAAAAGCCTGATGATTTTCTCAAGATCGATGATTACCATCATTATCAAAAGCTAGATGGCATTTGGTATCTTTTCGAGCTGGCCGATCGGGAAGAATTGGAGGTAATTCATCAATATTACTCCCGTGTCAAAACATGGAAGTATACTGCGAGCAAACGTCAGTGCAACAAGAAGCAAATTAAGTTCATCATGGAACAACTCAGTAAAAGTTAAAAGACATGAGTCGGCGGTTGAAACCGCTACTACACAAACGATGTCCGCCTCCGCGGACTAAGAAATTGATTGGGTATTAGCTATGAGCAATAAACTTGCAATTTACCGATCGCCCTACGAGATAGATACCCTCCTCCACGCCTTCCAAGAATGCAGCCTCCCGCGCAGCCAATGGACGCACGAAGCCCATTTAACCGTTGCTTTATGGTATTTTCTGTTTGGCGAATCGGACTCAGAGGCGATCGATGCGATTCGGAATGGCATCAAACGTTACAACTCTGTGAATGGCATTGAAAGCACGCCAAACAGCGGGTATCACGAAACGCTAACGCTGTTTTGGGCGCAAACTGTGCGCGAGTATTTGGCTGATGAAGGCCGGAATCGCTCGATCGTACATTTAGCTAACGGTTTGATTGCAGAATATGCCGATCGCACTTTACCCTGGAACCACTACACCCGCGAGCACCTGATGTCCTCCGAAGCCCGAAATAATTGGGTTGAACCGGATTTAAGGGCGATCGAAATCCCAGAATTTTCCCTGAAATAGTTTTAAAATAGCAGTTGTTGCCGCGCCCCAATCCGAAGAGCTTACATACCAACCCTTCTAAGGTTAAAAAAACAAAGCTCCTCAAACTTGCGCGGTGACTACGATATTCATTGCCAAGCGTGCAACAACTGCCACCCGCAGATTTTTGGATATTCCTAATAATTGAAAATCCAAAATCGCCAATCCAAAACCACAACTGGAGGCCGCACCAATGAATACAGCAGAGCGCGATTTACGTTTAGAAATGCTCAACAGTCTGCTCACCACACCTCACCGACAACTGGAAAAGGTGACAGAAATTCACAAGTTAATTATCGAATTAGATCCAATTTTTTACGGTCATTTAGCAGTGTGGTATCAGCGTCACGGCGACGTGCGCGACCACAAGGAAGTTTTTGCCGGAAACTTGCTGACTTCGGCGCTGACAGAGCACCGAGACGCCGGGTTTATGATGTTACAAGAGTTCCCGCCCTACGAGGTTTCGCGGATTGTGGACTTTATGAAGCAGCACCAAAATAAGCTGCCTCGCAGCGCGCGCACTGCTGTCACTCGCTATCTGCGATCGCGCGAAAAGAATGCCCAGTTTTTCGATCGCGCCGCCATCCGCAACCGCAAGGCGATGAAGCACTTATACGCGACTCTGCACGTCAAGCCGAGCGATCGAGCTAATGCTATTCTGTTTAAGGACAATCCGCCGGAAGACTCGCTGGCATTTGTTTTGAAGCAGTTAGCGAAGGCTGCGACTCCTGCGGAACAGGCGAATTTGATTGTTGAATACAAGATTCCCTATACGATCGCAGTTGGTGCGATCAAAATGCTCACGCCAACGGTGTTAGCAGCGCTGATTAATTCGATGTCGCCGCAGGAAGTCATCAACAACCTGAAATCAATTCAGTCTCGCGGCGCGATGGATCACCCGGAAGTCAAGCTGTTGATTGACTCGAAGTTGGATGAAGCCGCCAAGTGCGATCGGGTTTCTGCATACAAAGCCAGTGTTGCCGGTGCGGGCGCGAAGTTCGACGCAGCCACAACGGCGAAGCTGGAAGCGGTGACTAACGAACAGGTGAAGAAGCGCGGCAAGATTGTTAAAGCCACGGGTTTGTTGGTTGACAAGTCGGGAAGTATGGAAAGTGCGATCGAAGTTGGCAAGCGTCTCGCTGCCATGATTTCGGGCATTTCCGAGGCTGCGCTGTTCGTCTACGCCTTTGACACGATGCCCTATCCAGTGCAAGCAAACGGCAGCGAATTGAGCGATTGGGAGCGCGCATTCAAGCACATTCGCGCAGGCGGCGGCACAAGTTGCGGTTGTGCGATCGAAGCAATGCGGATTAAGAAGCAGGTGGTTGAGCAATTCATTATGGTAACAGATGAAGGCGAAAACTCTGCACCTTATTTTGCAGATGCTTATCAGAAATACTGCCACACTTTGAGCGTAATTCCTGATGTGGTGATTGTGCGAGTTGGCGCTTACTGGGATTATGTTGAAAAACAATTGAAGGATAAGCAAGTGTCGGTGGAAACGTTTACATTTGCGGGTGATTATTACTCGCTGCCGAACTTGGTGCCGATGTTGTCTCGTCCTTCGCGGCTGGAGTTGTTGATGGAAATTCTGGATGTGGCTTTGCCTGTCAGGGATGATAAACAGTTGACAGTTGACAGTTGACAGTTGACAGTTGACAAAGGTCGTAGGAGGTTTTTTCTATGGGGATTTACACCCCACCCTAAAAACATTACACCGGGAGCATCTCAGTTTTGTAAAAAATATTTTTTCTTTGAGTGCTGTCCCCGCTCGCGTATTGTACAATACGCGAGCGGGGACAGCACTATAAATACAAAACTGAGATGCTCCCCATGACACCAACCTGCGGGGGTTTTAAACCCATGAATTCTGATAAATGATATAATCGGGCATGGCTCGTCAAAGAAGTTTGGTTCTGGAAAAATCGTCACTTTGAAGTTTATCATCTGCGGGGAGACGAATATGAAAAAATCCACCAAAGCGAGTTATTGCCCAATTTAGATTTATCATTGCTGGCTGAGTATGTACAACGCCCCGATCCTCTTGAGGCGGTGTTGGAGTTTCGGGAACGAGTTAGATAAAATTTAGGCAGAAATTGAGATTGAATAATGTACGATCGCCTGCAAACTCTTTTGTTTATTCTAATTATTAGTTATCTCTGTGTTGCTTGTCAATCGCAAAAAAGTATCAAGCCAATTTCTGTTCCAACTGTCCAGTTAAATCCCGAAACAGTGCCGGTAACTTCGCCGATAGTTCGTGAAGTGCTCGATAATGCGATCGCCGGCGTTGCTGAATCAGGGTATGAGACGAGAAAAAATGCGAGATTGGAGCCGAAAATGATTTCTGGGATTTTGATTGGGAATTGGAACATCTCCAAATTT
>NZ_JAEQCB010000116.1:0-32441 GCF_020738785.1 Microcoleus sp. PH2017_05_CCC_O_A
GTTACTCCCACAGCCAAAGTGCGATCGGGCTTTTCGACGATCGGCTGGCGGTAAGTTAACTCGTAAGTTCGCGATTTCCCCTCAATTTCCGCAGCATCAAACGGTTCCTCGATCACGTTAGTGCTCGCAGCACTCGCAGCAAACCGAATCGTGCCGTTGCGCGCGTTGACGGGGACTGTGTAGCTGCCGTTGAATTCGTTGCTGCCGTCGGTGTTAGCGTAGGATAGCTCTAATCCGTCGCCCAAACCGAGCAAATTCGCTTGATTGATGCGCGCGCCGCGCCGAAAACTGCCCACGCTGGGCGATCGATTGTTGTCTAGAAAAACTTCGCCGCTGAAGCTGTCTGCTTCTTTAATCCGCACTTCTAAACGGCTGTTTTCCGGGCGGCTTCCAGCTTGCAATTCTGCCGAAATATTGGCAATTAAGGGGTCGAGTTGCAGCATTTGCAACGCTTCCAGCAGCCGATCGCGATTCAATGGCCGCCTGGTGACACGTTCCAAGCGCGATCGCACGTAATTGGCATTTAAACGCCTGTTTCCACTAATCTGAATTTCATCTAATCCGCCTTCGACAATCCGAATTTTCACCACACCTCCTTCTCTGGGAAATGTTTGGTTGGCGGGAATTACAGCGCCGGAATTGATGTATCCTGCTGCTACGTATTTTTGAGTCACTGCCCCTTCTGCTGCGATCAGTTCGGCAAAGGTGATGTCGCGCCCCGCAAACTGTTGCGTAACTGCTGCGAGTTCGCGATCGCTAAAAGCTGTGTTTCCCTCAAATTCAAAGCGCAAAACCCGAATTGTACCCGGAATCCCCGGCCTGGAATCGCCGGGAACTGGTGTTGGGGGAGTTGGTTGGAGGGGAGACGGCGGCGGCGGTTGCGGGGCTATTGGTGCAGGCAATTCCGGCTCTCTGGGTTGAATTGGGTTGGGCAGTTGGCTCAGTTGCGAATCTCGATCGATACCTATATTTTCTTTTAGCTTTTGATCTCGGTTAGAAAGCTGAGTTTCTCGATCGTTCGTGGCGAATGTGCGATCGACAGAATTGGCAGCTTCTGGCTGTAAATCGGGAGTTTCCGCAGGTAGAATTGGTGCCAAAGTCGATCGATCGGACTCAGTGGCCGGCAAGTCTTCCCGGGTGTCAAGATTCGTGTCGTTGGTTCGTAAAGGTCGATCGGCTCCGCTGCGGACTGTTGCCAAATCCTCAACATTTGAAGTCAAAATTTCAACGTTGCTCGCGGATGTTTTCGTCGGTTTTCCCAACCAAACTAAGCCAAAGATTCCAGCAATTAAAAATAATTTTTGCGATCTACAGTTCATATGATATAATTATTATTTCGCTAGATTGGGTGAAAATATTTTAAGGAACCAGCGCACCCTAAACTAACAATTAATCTTAACCGAAAAAAAGGCAACACCGGGCACTGCCAAGAATTTCCCAACGGCTAAAAACCAAAAGGTCGATCGACCTTTTGGTTCCTCCGCCAAAACTTACGCAGCAACCGGATGCAGATCCGCAAAAATATCTTTGACAGTTGACAGTTGACAGTTGACAGTTGACAGTTGACAGCATACAGGTTGACAGTTGACTTGACGAAAGGAGGGAGACCTCTACCGGAAAGGAAGAGGAGTCGAGCAATCAATCGTCTTTTTTTAATTTCTCCCTACAAGGCTTGGGGATTTAAACCAATTTTTCCTGGTAAGGAATGAGAATTAAATAACTTAGGAGCGCGAATTAAATAACTTAGAATTTTAATTATTGTGGGATGGGCGTCCCGCCCGTCCTTTAAAGACGGGCGGGACGCCCATCCCACAAACTACAGGTTTGTAGTGAGGACTTTAGTCCGCAAGAAGAAGGACTGAAGTTCTCACTACAAACCTGTGTGCGTCAAGGTTCGTAGTGAGGACTTTAGTCCGCAAGAAGAAGGACTAAAGTCCTCACTACAAACCTAATTATGCAGGGCGGCTCGCACTAGCAGCACCCATGGGTGCTCCGTCAGCCAATCCCACCAACTTAGCGCTCAACTCCCACATCCGCTCACCTTTTTCATCATCGCGCGCCTGCGGAGAAACCTTCTGCACAAAAGACTTACCATCTTTTTTCTGACGATTTCCCCAACTCCAATAAGCCCCAGATTGCTTGTATTCTGGATCTGCAACCACCATCGCCAGCCTTTCGCCCGCCAACTCCTGTGACACATAACCGCCGGTGATATTCTTCTGAAACAGCGGGAAAAGTTTCTGAAATAAAGGATAGTGATTGCGGAAAAGTGGCGTATCCGCCACGCATCCCGGATACAGCGAAGTGAAATTAATCCCCGTCGATTCGTGAAAGCGGCGGTGCAATTCCCGCATCGTCAGCACGTTGCAAACTTTGCTATCTTTGTAAGCCTTGACAGGTTCAAACTGCTTCCCATCTACCATCGAAACCGGATCTTGGAAACCCGCTTCAAAACCCTCAAACTTGCCCAAATCAGGACGCGGCGGAATCTTTCCACCCAACTCGTCTGGATTGTGAGTCACAGTTCCCAAAATCACGATTCTCGCATCTTGATAATAGGAAGGTTTCATGCTATCCATCATCAGATTGCACAGCAGGAAATGACCGAGGTGATTGGTAGTCATCGTCAACTCGTAACCTTCAGGGCTCCGCAGCGGTTCCTTAATCAAAGGCAGATAGATAGCTGCGTTGCACACCAAAGCGTCTAGAGGCCTGCCGCTTGATTTGAATTCCCGAGCAAATCGGCGCACGCTTTCCAAATCGCCCAAGTCAATGTGCATAATCGTGAAACTACCTTGAGGTATGCCCAACTCTTGAGCGGCGTCTCCGGCTTTTCGCACGTCGCGACAGGCCATGACTACGTGCCATCCTTTGTCTGCAAGGGCTTTGGCGCCGTACAAGCCGACGCCGGAGGATGCGCCGGTGATGATAACCGTTGACTTGTGATTTTGTGCCATTTTCTTAAAAATGCTTGGCTATTGATTATTTTGGGGCATCTCAAAAGCTGAGCTAGCAGCTCGGATGTTTTCAGATGCCCTCAGGTTAATAGGATAGGCCCAAACGTTGTGAATCTCAACTTTCTAGGTTGCCGATCGACACTCCTAGCCCATTTTCGGAGATTCGGGAGATAAGTTCGTAGTGCCGACTTCAGTCGGGAGATAAGTTCGTAGTGCCGACTTCAGTCGGGAGATAAGTTCGTAGTGCCGACTTCAGTCGGAATCGGAGTGCATTTTGCGGACTTAAGTCCGCACTACGAACCGTTTTTGCGGACTTAAGTCCGCACTGCGAACATGATATATATGAGGGAATAACTTGAACGCATTGAAAGGTAAAGGTAGTCGGAAATGGTCTTGTTAAAAGTATTAGGTATGAGCTATTATTGAGAAATAAGTTATCAAGATATGCTCAATTTATGGCTGATGTTTTCATAGCTATTTGCTCAGTAAATCAGCGATCGCCCCAACCAATAGATTTGGCTCCACAGGCTTGGAAATGTGCCTCTGAAAGCCTGCTGCCAGAGCTTGTTGGTGGTTGATTTCTCCAGCATAGGCAGTCAATGCGATCGCCGGGATCAGCCCCCCCCGCTCCGGTGATAGAGAACGCACATATCCGATCAAACTGTAGCCATCGACTTCTGGCATTCCAATATCGCTCACCAAAACATCCGGCACAAACGACTCTAGGGCTACCATAAATTCAGCCGCAGATGCAACTGTCATCACCTCCGCTCCAGCCATAACCAGGAATGCGCCGATTACTTCCCGGCTGTCTGCCTCGTCATCAATTGCCAACACTCGGATGCCTCTGAGATCCTGTTCTGCTTCTAATAACTTGTCCGGATTTTCCCCTGTTTTGACGTTCAGCAGCGGCAGGCTGACTCTAAAAGTGGCTCCTTTTCCTTCCCCAAAACTGTCAGCTTTGATTGTTCCGCCGTGGGCTTCTACCAGTTGATAAACGATCGCCAGTCCCAACCCTAGCCCCCCGTGTTTGCGAGTAACAGAAGCATCTTCTTGACGGAAAGACTCAAAGATGTAGGGCAAAAAGTCTCGATTGATGCCTTTACCCGTATCTGTTACCACAATCTGCGCTTGGTTGTCTGCTGACTCTAGTCGAACGTCTATCCGTCCACCATTGGGAGTGAACTTGACAGCGTTGGAAAGCAAATTCCAGACAATTTGCTGGAGGCGAACCGCATCCCCAGACACTTGCCCGATATTGGATAGCACGTGATGAATCAGAATTGACTTGGCGGTGGCGGCAGTCTGCACTGTTTCGATCGCAGATTCAATGGTAGACAACAAATTGACAGCAGTCACATTCAAACTCAGTTTGCCGCGCAGCACGCGAGCCATATCGAGCAAGTCGTCAATTAATTGAGCCTGTGCCAGGGCATTCCGTTCGATCGTCGCTAACGCTGCTACAGTTTTGGTTTCATTCAGCCTGCCAGTTTGCAGCAACTTCGTCCAGCCTAAGATCCGGTTGAGGGGCGATCGCAACTCGTGAGAAAGCACCGCCAGAAACTCGTCTTTGATGCGGTTAACTCTTTCCGATTCGGCCAGGGCAGCTTGTTTTAATTGCAGAATGCGATCGCGTTCGATTTCCGCTTGTTTGCGATCGGTGATATCCCGCGAAGTCGATAAGATTTGTACAACTTGGCCTGCCACATCCCGGATCGGTGCTAACACGACATCCCACCATTTTGGCGTGCCTTTGGCGGTGGCACAAAAGCCCTGAAATCTAGCCACTTCTCCTGCCTTCGCCGCCGCGATCGCAGCTTCCACCTCTTCCCGAGCTTCATCTTGCCAAAAACAGAGCCATTCCGCGTTCAAATAGGGGGTGAGATCGTCGATCTCCAACAGGCACATCCCTCCTGTATTTATGTATAAAAGTCGTGCATCCAGATCCAGCACTTTGATGCAGTCGCTGCTGCTGTCTAACACCCGTTTTCTAAACTCTTCACTGTGACGCAGTGCTTCCTCGGTGTGCTTGCGATCGGTGATATCCAAATCTACGCCCGACATCCGCATCGCTTGCCCGATCGCATTATAAAACACTTTCCCCAGGCTCAGCGCCCACCTGATTCTGCCGTTGGGATAGATCACGGTTATCCTCCACAATCAAAACAGTGCGCTCAACTTGACTCATAATTGGTCTTCCTCCGGAGACTGAACAGGGAGCATCGTGATTTCAAACCAGTAGCTCAACAACGTCTGAATACTTCGCTTCAACAGCTTAAAATCCATAGGTTTGATGATATAGCTGTTCGCTCCTTGTTCGTAGCAGGCTGCGATGTCTTTGGGATTGTTAGATGTGGTGAAAACAACCACCGGAATCTTTTTCAAATTACGATCCTGTTTTATTTTATATAGTACCTCTCGCCCATCCGTTCCCGGTAAGTTGAGGTCTAGCACAATCAGTCCCGGACGCGGAGCAGTGTTAGGATTGGTGTAGGGTTCGGTGCGGTAGAGAAACGCCAGGGCCCGATCGCCATTAGTGCAGCGATAGACGGGGATTTGCGAAAAAGATGGGTGTAGGTAACGTTGGAACGCTTCAAAGTCTTCGTCGCTGTCTTCAACGATCAGCAAGGGAGGGAGTTGCATAGCACGCATCGCTGAATATCCGGTCATGGTTTGACCGCTGCTGACAATGTGAAGTAAAACGTGCTGCCCTCACCGGGCGTCGATTCTACCCAAATTTTTCCCCCGTGTCGATCGACAATTTTTTGGACGATCGTCAAACCTGCCCCTGTACCGCCACCATATTCGTCTTGTGCGTGGAGTCGCTTGAATATCTGAAAAACGCGCTCCAAATGCTGTTGGGGGATGCCAATGCCGTTATCTCGCACATAAAAGGTATATAAACTTGGATCTTTACTGCTAGCGGATTCTGATTCGATCAAACCAATTTCCACCCATTTCTCGGTTTTATTATTATATTTAATCGCGTTACTAATCAGGTTGGTGAATAACTCGCTAACTTGAGTGCGATCGCAGGCAACTGTCGGCAACGATTGAGTGCGAAACTCGATCGCTTGCGGAGGCCCGCCGATCTTTAAAATGTCGATCGACTGTCGCACTAAATCGTTGAGATTTGTCGGTTGGCGCGAAAGTTCGCTGCGTCCCAGCCTGGAATAGTGTAGCAGAGAGTTAATCAGATCTTCCATGCGTTGGGTTAGGCGCACCAGCGTTTGCAATTTAGCGATGCCATCCTCGTGCAACACCTCCCCGTAATCTTCTATCAAGAAATTGGAATAGTTATGAATGCCGCGCAGCGGTTCTTTGAGATCGTGGGATGCGACGTAAGCGAAGGCATCTAGTTCAGTGTTACTGCGTTCCAATTCTAGATTAATCTTTGCCATTTCATCTGCCTGACTGAGGATAATCCCGACGATCAGGCTGCACAGTTCGGTGGCGACTTCGATCTCGCAGGACTTCCAAGGTAACGAGCAGCCCTGCACCGTTTGTTGCCAGAGTTCAAAGGATTTGCGAGGAGACAACCGCATCTCGCGATCGATTGTGACTTCGACAGGTTTGTTCGGGTTGCCGCCCCAGTTGACTGTTTGAATCACTTCTGGACGGAACCAGAGTATATAATTTTTGTTGACTTTGGAAATTTCTAATGCTAACAGTCCACTCGCAACGCTCTTAAATGACTCTGCGGTTGGATAAATTTCAGATAGCGATCGGGTTTGAAACAGGTTGTGTTGAATTTGGCTTTTAATCCATTCCCGCAGGGCAGGAATTTCAGCTTCTGGCGGCGTTTCACCAATACAAATAACTTGTTCTCCCGCGCAAACCGCCACTCCCGTCGCACCCACCAGATCTAGCAGGTTCGAGTTGAGTTGAACTAATCCATCCCAGAAGCTTTTTGACTGAGATAGCGATTCTACAAACTTGCTTTGGAGCGACTTCAATGTCATTTTGTAGTCTAAGTCTTCACGATCTTGTTTGTTTGCAAGTTCGATCGACATTACCTGCCCCACAAACTCGCACATGGTTCGCACGCTATAGGGCACATAGTTCGGCGTCGAATGATGGCAAGCAATCAGCCCCCATAGTTTTTGGTCTTGGATCAGTGAAATAGACATGGAGGCTGATACACCCATATTCTTGAGGTATTCCAAGTGTACGGGAGACACGCTCCGCAGCACCGATAAACTCAAATCCGTCGGGCGCGAGTCTAAGGGATTGTGCGCTGGCACTAACGCCACAGGCTCATAGGTGGAGTCGGGAATTAACCGCAGCCAGTTGAGGGTATAAAGCTGTCTCGCTTGCTGGGGAATGTCGCTGGGCGGATAGTGCAAGCCCAGATAAGGCGTTAGCGTTTCTACCCGATCTTCTGCAATCACCCGTCCGGATCCTGCGGCATCAAATTGATATACCATAACGCGATCGAATCCAGTGATTTTTCGCACTTCTTTAACTACAACCTCGCACATTTCCAGCAAGGTTGGAGCCTTTTGAATTTTAGTAATCGTTCCTTTTAATCGCTGGTAAAAATGGAAGAAGTCTGTTTTTTGTCTTTTCTTTTTTGGTTCCAATTCTAAAAAAATTATGGTATTGCAGCGATGAACAATGCCATCAAAATGAAGTAATTTTGTTTGAGCTTTTAGAGAAATATCTAACGGATTCACATACTCAAAGTCTTCGCTTAAGCACTGCCGAATTGCATTAATCTGCTGAGGAGCGAGTAAGTTTAATAGCGGTTTGCCCAACAGATCTTGGGGCTGTTGACCTAGCAAAGCCAACGCGTTATTGCTGACCTGGACAATCTTCAAGTCAGGCTCCTGCAAAACCAACAGCACCCCGTGGGGCTGAATCAGCCCTGGAATTTGAATCGGTTCGCGATCGCAATTGGTTAAATCGACAGTTTGGGTGAAATCAACAACTTCATCTATCATAAATCGTGCGGAGAACTCCGGCTAGAAATGATTTCTATTTCTCTTTATTAAAACACTTTTCTCGCAGCCGGAAACGACGCACATTACACATTGGGTGGAGGAAACAGCCCGGACGTTCACTCCGCCCAAAAATTCTCTTACAGTCAGCTTTTTGCTCAACAGTCTAAGAAATAGCTGCTGATTCCTGATAAGTAGGAAAGTCAATATAACCTTCAGGCCCAAAAGAATACCAGACGCCGACGACCGCAGGCGGATTGAGCGGCCAACCGCCAGCAAAACGCTCTACTAAATCCGGATTGCTGATAAAATCCCGACCAAAAGCAATTAAATCCGCAACTTTGTTGCTCAAAGCTGTTTGGGCTAGTTCTTGATTGTATCCGCAGTTACCAATCAGCGGCTGGGAAAATACATCGCGAAACTCTCCTATCATCATCGGCGTTCCCAATTCGTGAAAGCCAAAAGCTAAACCATCCACAAGGTGAAGGTAAGCTAAACCGTAGACATTTAACTGACCTGCAATATACAGAAAAGTTTCGCGATAATCGGGAGAACCCATATCATTGTAAACACCGTTGGGAGAAAGTCGAACTCCAACTCGGTTGGCAGGGAATACTGTCAGAATTGCCTCCACAATTTCCTTGAGAAAACGGTAGCGATTTTCAACTGTACCGCCATAGGAATCTGTGCGTTGATTAGTTTTGGATTGAAGGAAAGTGTCAATTAAATATCCGTTAGCACCGTGAATTTCTACACCGTCAAAACCCGCCATTTTTGCCCGTTCTGCGGCCTGGCGATAATCTTCCACAACGATCGAGATTTCATCTGTTTCTAGAGCGCGGGGAGTTTCGTAGGGTTGTTTGCCCGCAGGGGTATGAATGCCTTCTCCATTGATTTTGATGGCAGATGGTGCAACTGGCAATTGATTGTTTTCCTGAAAACTGCTGTGAGAAGCCCGCCCGCAGTGCCAAAGCTGCATGAAAATTGGTGTTTCGCGGGCATGAACCCCATTTACAACTTGTTTCCAAGCTTCGGCTTGCTCGTCTGAATAAATACCGGGCGTATTCAGCCAACCGTTAGCTTGAGAAGAAATCACCGTAGCTTCTGTCAGGATCAAACCAGCACTGGCCCGCTGAGCGTAATACTCGGCCATCCAAGCGTTGGGCATCCGCGTTTCACCGGCTCTCGATCGCGTCATGGGTGCCATGACTACCCGGTTTTTTAAGGATAAATCTCCCAATTTGAAGGGACTCAGGAGGAGTGAAGATGTTGTTTGAGTTGTCATAATCTCGATCTGTCCTTTACTGAATAATGTGAGCAATCGGAGTTCGATCGCTTTTCAAGATAACTTAAACAGGACTTGCCAACAAATATCAATGGGCGTATTTATTGCTAAGGTACGCAGTGATACACCCTACGGATATAGCCTGCGTATATCACTGCGTACTATCAACCGCCGGCGGCAGACGAGGGCTTTAATATCAAATATCTTGGTGAACTATTGCGAAACTTTTAGTTAATCCAGCAGCCAGCTAAATAAACCTTTAACTGTCAGATTGAATTCTCTGGCAAATTCTGGCACTGGTAACAGTACATCTGGTTCGTCAAAAAATGCTGTTGGTCGATCGGCTAAATAAACAAATACACATTGCTCGGAGGGGTCAATCAGCCAGCCCATTTGCGTTCCGCGAGCCAAGCAATGTAGAATATTTTTAGTTACCTTTGTTTGGCTTTGGTCGGGCGAAAGAATTTCTATCGCCCAATCTGGAGCAATTGAGAAAACATTAGCCACTGCACCATTTTCCTGGCGAGGAATCCTGTTCCACAAGAATATCGAAACATCGGGTATAATCGATCGCCCACCAAAAGTGCAACGGAGTTCACAGAAAGCTCGGGCAATCTTCTGGGATCTTAGCACCGAGTTAATGGCAGGTGGCAATTCTGTCTGAATTGCACTGTGTTCTCCTTGTGGCATTGGTTTTTGGATGATGCGTCCATTAATGTATTCGCTGGCGGGTTCCGTTTCCGGCAGATTCAGAAACTCTTCTAAGGTAAGGGTTTTCGTGGGAGTCTGTAGCATTTTCAGGTTTCCTAAACAGAGGCGAGATAACTTGTTATTTTACTTTCGGGCGATCGCACTATCGGACTTGCGATCGCCCGCGCGATCAAAATGGCGTCGCCACCTGTAAGCTGAGCCTTGATCCCAACTGCGGATGCTCAAAGGAGAGTTCCCGCGCGTGCAAGTGCAGTCGGTTCGCAGCGGCGCGACATCCGTAAAGTCGATCGCCCAAAATCGGTATTCCCAACCCTCGAACATCCGCTGCATGAACCCTCAATTGATGCGTGCGCCCCGTCAGCGGCAAAAACTCGACGCGAGTACAATTTCCCTCCTTCGCCATTACCTGAAACCTAGTAATGCTGGGTTTTCCGCACTCCAAATTAACTTGCTGAACCAGGGAATTTTTCGGGTCTTTTTTTACCGGGAGTGCGATCGTCCCCGCCTCTATGTTGACAGTCCCCGAAAGCACTGCTTCATAAACTTTGTGAACCCGCCGTTTCTCAAATTGCAGGCTTAGTTGACTGCTGGTTTCTTTGTCCCGCGCCAGCAACAAAATCCCAGATGTTGCTAAATCTAACCGATGCACCGCCGTCAGTTCTAACCCGTCCTGTAACAAGTTTTGCAAGCGACTCAAAACGCTATCTTGATTTTCCAGATAACGACCTGGAACTGACAGCAAGCCTGAGGGTTTGTTGACTGCAATTAACCATTTGTCTTCATAAACAATTGGCAGCATTTCCTGGGGATTGGTGACTGGCAAGATGCTCGTTCCAGCAAATTTTTTGAGATTTGTGGGATGGGCATCTGGCGCGCCCCAAGAGCGATCGGTAACGGGCAAGATGCCCGTTCCACCATGATTGTTTTGATGAGTTGTGGGGAGTAGGGGTTGGGCATCTAGCCCGCCCCAAGAGCGATCGGTAACGGGCAAGATGCCCGTTCCACCATGATTGTTTTGATGAGTTGTGGGGAGTAGGGGTTGGGCATCTGGCGCGCCCCAAGAGCGATCGGTAACGGGCAAGATGCCCGTTCCACCATGATTGTTTTGATGAGTTGTGGGGTGGGCTTCTAGCCCGCCCCTGAAAGTCTGACTTGTTGGGAGAGATTCGATTCCACCATTAAAAGACTGATTTACACTTTTTTTCGATGAAGCTTTTGACAGACTTTTGCTATTAGCTGACGATGTAAAAGCCGGGTAAGCTTTCGGCCCCGAAACAATTGGATTTTGTGGCAATCCTGACAGCAAAAAACCCATCAACGGCTGACACCGATCGCTACAAGCACCATAAAACTCTCCCGGAACTTTGTCACCCGATGGCGGCCCCCACCAAAACTCAGCCATTGCTAGCGGTTTCAGATTGTTTGCTGCCGCGCAGTGCAGCAATTTTGGCGCGCAGCAGTCGCCGGTGCCAGTCGGAATAGAATTAGTTGGCATCAATTCCTGGATCGATCGCGATTTTCCCAAAAAATTCACCAGAGTGTAAGCTGCGTGCATCTCGGCCTGAAGTTGGCGGGAAAGTTCTTTTCGCCCTTGTTTGAGCACCCGCATCCGCTCATTGGCAGCTTCAACGATCTTTTTTAGAGGCTGCAATATTGCATCCCGCTGCCGTTTTAATTGCCTGCATTCAATTCCCTCCAAACGGCTTTCTTGATTTAGTTTTTCCAGGGCTATTAAGAGTGTGTCTCCTGCGAGAGTTTGACTGCTTAGCTGACGTTGTTCGTCTCGCTGCTGCTTGCAATTGCGGTGCCGCGCATTCAAAACTTGCAATTGCAATTCAAATTCGCTCAATAAGGCTGCATATTCCTGTCGCTGCGGGAGTTGATTCAGTGCAATCAGTTCCTGTTTCATCGCCTCCAATTGGGCCAGCGTGCGCGCTTCTGTCAAAGCAACTCGCGATCGCCCCGGAATCGGTGGCACCCACCCGTCAACAACGCTAGAACCGTTCAGCAACCCAGAAAATGCTTTGAGAATTCGCTGTTCCCCCCAAGGCATTTCCACGAGCAAGATGCCGTACATCTTCCCCTCGCGATCGTAGGAATCGTCAGCAGCAAGGTACTGCATCAAACCCCTGGCGATTTCTTCAGACATTCGAGTACGTGGCAATCTCAGCAGATCCGCACTTTTAGGGCAATGCCCTTCGTACCAATAACTGGGGCTAGAGTCGATCGACCCTCCCTCTTCGTCGATCGACCTTTCCGTGAAATCTAAAAGCGGGTGTAGAGTTAGCATATTAAATTTGATTTAAAATCTCGATCGCGACATATTGGTTTGTATCCTAACCCTAGGCTGGGAAATACAGTTATACCATTTTTTTAAAGTTATGACAGACTTTGGCAAACAGGGAAAAAACGATGTGAAAAACAGACCCTGCGATTGCTCTGAGGCGCGAGCGCTGGGGACAAACAAACCTTGCCAACCCTGTGAAGATTGCCTTTGGCTTGCCCTATGTAAGATATCTGCTTATCCAAACCAAGTTCGCTCCAGATTTGGTTTACATAGCGAACGTTATCCCCCTGGTAGTCAGTGCTAGAACCATTATCTTGTTTTCCAGTCAACGCATGACCAAGCTCGTGAAGTAGGGCACCAAGTAGCGAGTACGGTACTGCTTTGCCAGTATCGTTTATGTAACTCACATCGCTAATATACGAAGGATCTATTATAACAATGCCCCTGCCAATAGCAGCTTGAAAAGTGTCCCGCCGGAATCGTATCTCTATTGTGTTCCCGGCATTAATCCAATTGTCGAACATAGTCTTAGCTGTGGACGAACGGTCGTATGCTGTCTGCAAAAGGGTAAGGATTTGTGCCTCTTCGGCGACAGTAGTAAAACCTGTGAACGTCGTCTTTTGAGAAAAAGTCCAAGCCATAATTTTTTTCCTTAACGAAGAAGGTCGTTAATCCGGTATCGATCGGGGGTGAATAGGTCTTTGAGATCGAGAAGGCTTTCGTAGCGGATCTCAGTCGTTTCTGACGCGAAAAATTGGTCAATCAGAGCCTTGGTAAGATCGGTATATCCGATCGCTGCCTTCCCAACAGCTAATTCAAAAGCACGGGCTACTGACATGTAAAACGGAATCAAGGTGGTTTGCCACGTATTGCGAAACAGCCAAAAGATTTCCGGGGGCAAGCGCTTTGAAATACTGGCTAGGGCGGCAGGCTGGGCTTCTGGAGACGGTGCAAGCAGCACAGAGTCCTTGTAATCTTGTATAAATTGCCTGAAGATGCCGTTATCAATCGGAAGCAGAGAATTGGTGGGCGAGGCACGTATGCCCGACATCAGTGCTTGATCGAACAGAAACTGTCGTTCGTTCCACAGGAACACCGCACGCACAATGAGCGTGGGCGAACGGCTGAACGTGAGTTTTACCCAAGGACTATCCAAATGCCTGGCATCATTAGATTCTGTACGCTCTAGTCTTGACGAGCCGACGGTAAACGAAAAAAAGCTTGACTTCTGGAGAACTTTTCAAATCTCCGTGGCACTGCGATATTTCGTCAATCTTGGCAGAGATATGTTTGGAAATGGTCGTTACATAGTTCTTGAAATGTGACTCCTGCAAAGTGTCAACGGAGGAGGTGCCAGAAATCTGTCTCCCGCCCGTTTCGTCGATAATCTGAATTGAAGTTTGCACTTTTGGGCAGATCTGCTGAGAGTACGTGCTTTCGATCGCGAGTACGTTGATTAGTAACGATGCAATAAATATTATGGCGATCTTGTGAGATCGAATTTTTAAATTGAGTGGCATAATGAAACCCTTCCCTCAACTTTCTTGTCCAAATCAACGTCTGATACAAATTAATTTTGATGTTTGCCAAACCAACTCCTTTTAGCTCTTTGGAAAAAAAAGTGTTGCAATGAAATGAATTGATTGATTTTTATTGCCTAATATTTAGCAGCTTGCCATCCTGAGCAACTCGATATAAAGAACAACATACCTCTTAATTAAACGATGTATGGCCGTTACAATAAAAGTTAACACACTGCCTTTTTGAGGACAGACTCTATTAACTCAGATCTCGCACCGCAGAGATTTGAAGGATTCTGGGAAAATTAATATCGTTTACGAATACAAGTTTCCGACACTCGTAGTGGAGAGATCAAAATTTTAGACTCTGGTTCAAGCTCCCAGATTCATCTGTGGAGTCAATCGAACATCGAAAATCGACTGACCGTATTTTACAGCGGTATACGCAAAGTGGGAGCGGTGCATAATTTTATACATTACAGTTAAGTAAATATAATTTGTGGTAATAGACCTGATATGCTAAATTTGTCTCAAAATAGCAGCGAGTTAAGAAAAGCATAAGTTAATATATAAGACCGCAATCTTGTCAACCCACTAAATTTTATATGTAAGGCGTATGCCAGATATCTCGACTTCTACCACAGAAAACTCCTCAAATCCCGAGTCCGGCCTCCTGCCCCCGATTTTAAGAATTTTTGCAGCATTTCCAGATTATGATCGGGGCAACAGACACTACGCATCGGGAAGGTACGAAGCGGCAATCATTTGCTACGGAAAAGCGGTGCAAATTAAGCCGGATTGGGCCCGCGCGTGGCTGAATCTGGGCAAAGCTTACAAGCAACTGCACTCCTGGGCTGAAACGGTGGCCTGTTGCGATCGAGCGATCGCCATTAATCCCGAAGAATATTGGGCCTGGATGCTGCGCGGGACAGCACTGTTAAGTTTGCAAAATCACCCCGAGGCGATCGCGACTTTTGACAAAGCAATTGAAATCAATCCCGAAAAGCACGAAGCTTGGTATCAGCAGGGCAGAGTTTTAGAAGAATTGCAGGAGTGGGACAAAGCAGCAACCTGTTACAAAAAAGCAACCCAACTTCATCCAAATTTGCCCGCGATGTGGTGCAGGCAAGGCAGCGTGTTGCTGCAAGCCTCGCGCTACGCTGAGGCTGTGGCGGCCTACGAGCGCGCTCTCAAACTCGTCCCGACTAATTGGGAAGCTTGGCTGAACCGAGGTTTGGCTCTGATGAAGGCGGAACGCTACGCTGAAGCTGTAACTTCTTACGATCGCGCCATTCAACTGCAACCACAAAACACTTTGGCTTGGTTCAATCGGGGCATTGCTTCGGCAAAATTGCACAAATACGGAGAAGCAGTCACAGCTTACGATCGCGTCTTGCTACTCCAACCCAATGACTCCGAAGCTTGGCTGTACAAAGGAATGGCCCTGAAACACCAGTGGCGCGATGGGGCAATAGCTTGTTTCGATCGGGCTATTCAAATGAATCCCGCTTATCCCGAAGCATGGATCGGGCGCGGTCAAACACTGTCAGAATCAAGAGATTATGAAGGTGCGATCGATGCTTTCGATCGAGCGATTCAAATTAATCCGAATTTCCCCGAAGCTTGGCTGGGCAGAGGTATGGCCCTAGCAGAATTGGAACGCTACAAAGATGCGATTATCGCTTACAGCAATGCCCTCCAAATTGAAGGAAATTTTCTAGAAGCTTGGAATTTGCGAGGCGAAGCCCTAGAAAAATTGGAGCAATACGAAGAAGCGATCGCCTGTTTTGACAAAGTAATCTCTCTGAGTTCAGAAACAGACATTACATCAAAAGTAGGATTGCAGCAAGGCGCAGCGCTAGAAAAATTGCAGCGTTACGAAGAAGCCGTCGCAGCTTACAACCGCGTCATTCAAAACGTGCCAGACAATTTTGAAGCTTGGTTGAAACGTGGCAACGCCCTGTCAAATTTGGAACAGTACGAACAAAGTCTAGCATCATACGATCGAGCAATTACTATCTGGCCCGACAGCTATCAAGGCTGGGTGCAGCGAGGCCTGGTGCTGGGGAAAATGCAGCGCTATTCCGAATCACTTGTCGCTTTCGATCGAGTGATTCAACTCAAGCCCCACAACTGGGAAGCTTGGGCGCAGCGCGGCGATGTTTTGCAAAAATTGCAGCGGACTCAAGATGCAATTAGTTCTTACGGAGTCGCCCTAGAAATCAAACCAGATTACTACGAAGCTCTAGTCAGCCGAGAAGAATTGAGACTCAAAGATGCAATGTCAGGAAAATGGTAAGACAGTTGACAGTTGACAGTTGACAGTTGACTGTTGACAGTTCACCGAAAGACGAGCGAGAAGCCCCTGGCTGTCTTACATGGTCCGGAACGCGACTGCGACTTTAGTCGCCTACATTTTCCTCTTTAATTAATATCCTTTGATAGCAGGTGAGAAGGTATAATATAAAAAGGAGGTAACAAAAATGTTTGGATGCCAACAAAATTTAATTAGCCCGGATAAAAACCTAAAAGCAATTCTCGAATTCCTGTGCAGTGAGTCATCAAAACTGACTAATTGCGGTATTTATTATGCTCGTCAAATGTATTTCAAAACAGGTAAAATACCGGGGAGAGCAGATTTGCATAAAGTGCTAGGTACGGAGAACCGAAATTTGCACTATAAAGCATTCTATTCGGATACCGCACAGCAGATTTTAACTACTGTTGCCGAATCTTTCAAATCCTATATTGGACTATTAAAAGGCATAAAAGAAGGGACAGTAACTCAAAGACCGAGACTACCTAATTACCGACAGGGTGGTCTAGCTTTAGTAACGTATACAGCTCGCTCTGTGAAGCTTAAAGACGGGTTATTAAGATTTCCACTCGGCACCAAAGTTAAAGCTTGGTTCGGACTGGATGCTTTCTATCTACCTAGGCCCACAAACTTAGACCACAAAGCAATCAGAGAATATCGAATCCTGCCTAGAAACGGCTGCTTTTACTTGGAATTAATCTACAAGACTGAGCAGGTTCAAGCAGATGTAGATCCATCTAAAGCTTTGATGATCGACCACGGAATGAACAATTGGCTAACCTGTGTAAGCAATACTGGGACTAGCTTTATCGTTGATGGGTTGCACCTAAAGTCGCTCAATCAAGGATATAATAAGCGCGTTGCGTTTTTGATGTCCGGGAAAGCGAATGGTTATTGGTCAAAACGACTGGAGAGATTGACAGAAAATCGCAATCGCACAATGCGAGATGCTGTTAACAAAGCTGCTCGGAAGGTGATTGCTCATTGTTTAGCTAACAATCTAGGTACTGTGATATTCGGTTGGAATGTGGGGATGAAAAATGGTCTCAATCTGGGTTCTCAAACTAACCAAAAGTTTGTTCAAATTCCAACTTGTAGACTCAAGGATAGAATCGCTCAATTGTGCGAAAAATACGGGATTCGGTTTGTCGTGACCGAAGAATCATATACTTCTAAAGCTTCATTTGTCGATCGGGACGTGCTACCTAAATTCTGCGAAAAACTGTTAATCAATGCCGACTGCAACGGTGCAGCTAATATCGGTAGAAAAGTAGCGGCAACTTTGGGGCTTTGTCTCAAAGAAGTCAGTAGAGGTGCTTTGTTAACGCCTTTGAAAGTCCCTTTGTGGTCTTAATCAAGAATCCCCCCGATTCATCGGTGGGGAGTATCAATACGCTTATTTCAGTGGCGATATTCCAGCGCTGCGGGCCGCCGATGAGGCGCTCAAAGCTGGGGGATTTGCTTTTGCTTTGATTACCGCTGAGGGAATGCTGCAAAACAAACCGCCGCTGATCCCTTATCCGAGTCACTGGGTGGCGCTGTTGGGAAATGTCGCAATTGATGAGGGAAGCGATCGAAAGGGCGATCGATCTCGCGTTAGTTTTGATGTTTATACTTGGGGTAGAAAAATGCGCGTAGATATTCCTAAGAACTCTTTTGAGAATTATTTTTGGGTCGCCATTACAGGGCGCTAAATTTAATGCGATCGGAGACGGGATATCAGAGATTAGAAATTCAGTCAACACATGAATCCGAGGCTAAAAAGATTGATCTCTGGTGTTACAGGCAGGATATCTATGCAACCCGAAAAGTGCCCGATCTCAATATAACGATCGAGAGCAATATTTTCAATAAAACCCCATCCACCTGCTAACAGCAACGAAAAAAATCAGCCCTCAGCTCGATCGCACAGCAAAAAACCAAGGTGATGAGGCTAACAGTGCAATATGTCAGTTATCAAGAATACTTTCCGCGGGAGATTGCCCGACGGCACCCTAATTTGAAAATTAGGACAGGCAATTGCTGATTCTGCTGGCTTCATGTTATAGTAGTTTTTCAAGAATTAAATTCGGTTGCGTAGTTTGTTGGTGTTTATTTACAAGCCTCTCTCCGAATCTAAGTCTCTGCACCCTAATAGATTCTGGAGATTTTATGTCGATTTACGTGGGTAATCTTTCTTATGAGGTCACATCAGACGACCTCAACGAAGTATTTGCCGAGTACGGAACTGTAAGCCGCGTCCAAGTGCCAGTGGACCGGGAAACAGGCAGAATGAGGGGTTTTGCTTTTGTCGAAATGGCCAGCGAAGCAGAAGAAGCAGCAGCTATTGCAGCCCTCGACGGTGCTGAGTGGATGGGTCGTGACTTGAAAGTCAACAAAGCCAAACCTCGCGAAAACAACAACAAACGCTCCTCGGGTGGCGGTGGCTGGGGCGACAACAATCGCTCTTCACGACGATACTAAGCTTTGAGACTGAAAATTTGAATTTTGGTAGTTGACAGCAAGTGCGAATGCTGCTTTTTTTTCGGGCTGTTGGACTCGCTAAATACAACTGCCAAACCTTTAACTCAGTTTAGCCCCCTCCTTCGAGTGAGGGGGCTTTGTTGTTGGCGAAAAATTCCACGAGGTACGCCCGCCGCGCAGCGGACAGCCTAACTCGCAATTCTGTATCGCGATCAACTGCTTTTTTCAAGAAGCTTTCGGGATTTATGGGCGCAACTCCTGTAAACTATCAAAACTAGAATTAACTCCAAAGAAAAGTTACAATAACGCAAAAGTGATATTGCTCAAAAAAACAAATAATCTTTACTGAAAATTAGCAGATCAAACCAGCCAGACCCGCAAATCAATAGATTTTGCCTGAATAAAGATGCCCAAGATCTACAGCACGGCGGAACTCATTAACATCCTCGCAGAAGAGCGCCAAGCCTGCTTGCACGGGCGACGCCTCAATTTGACTGAAACTCCTGCTACAGGAAACCCCGTGATCGATCGCTTTCTCAAATCTGAGGGCGTTCAAAAGTTCACTGCTTATCAAAATTTTAAGGCAGCCGTGCATGAATACCAGCGGGAACATCAAGTTTCTGGGATTGTCTGGCGGGAAATGACGGTTAAAGGCAATAGTCTGCGCTACCCGGCAGTGGATGACGAATTAATCGCTCTACCGATCGATTTGATGACGCTGAAGGCTGCTAAGACTGCGATGTTGGAATTCTGGGAGCGGGTAACTGCGGGGATGGATTTGTATTTGAGTATTAATAGTGGGAAGGATTTTCGAGCGATCGAGCCGATCGACGTAGAAGCTCTAGCCCAGCGTACAGAATGGGCGAGTCTCTCGAAGTGGGAAAAGTTGGATTTTCTCGAAATTTTGTTGCAGTTGGGCTGGGGGAAGCCCGAGGAAGCCTATTACAAGCGGGGATGGCCGACATCCGGCAGCGAGTACATTCACGCCGTAAAACCCGGACAGCGGCCGATTTGTTAATTAGTCAGTAGTCATTAGTCAGTAGTCAGCAGTCAGTAGTCAGCAGTCATTATATCAAATCCGGCAGCATCGTAATTATAAGAGTGCGAGCGTCTCGCTCGCGATCTATGCCGCGAGCGAGACGCTCGCACTGATATCATCCAAATATATTATTCCGATGCAGCCGGAAATGATATTAGTCATTAGTCAGCAGTCATTAGTCATTATTAGTCAGTAGTCAGTAGTTACTGATTATTGGGAGATATTCAAAAATAACAAATAACAATTGCCAACTGCCAACTATCAACTGCCAACTGCCAACTGTCAACTGTCAACTGTCAACTGACAAAGCATCAAGCCAAACCACTGATTTGGGTCTGTCCAAACTTGCACCGGCTTTAAACCGCGCTGCGAAAGATCTGCCTTTACAGTATTGAGATTAAACTTGCGCGAAATTTCGCTGCGGATAGTTTCTCCGGCGGCAAATTCAACCGTTAAATCGAGCGCGCGCAAGTTCACTGTTTGCGCTTTCTTACTTTTCAAGTGCATTTCAATTTGACATTGTTCTTGATTGTAAAAAGCCCAATGCTCGAACTGCGCTAAATCAAAATTTCCCTGATACTTCCGATTTAAATGTCGCAGCATATTCAAGTTAAAGGCTGCGGTCACTCCTTGACTGTCATCGTAGGCCGGCTCTAAAATATCCTTAGATTTGTCTAAGTCAATTCCCAGCAAAAAATACTCTCCCGGCTGCAATGCACCGACAACTTGCGAGAAGAATACATCGCATTCTTGATGGTTGAGATTGCCGAGGGTGCTGCCTAGAAAGCAAATCATTCGGGTTGGCAATGGCGACGGGGCAATTTTAGCTAAGGCTAATTCGTAAGTGCTGACAAGTCCGTGAATTTGGAGCGATGGATAATCTGCTAACAGTTGACAAGCGCTGCTTTCTAGGATAGTGGGGCTGATGTCGATCGGCAAATAGTGCAGCGGATATTCCAATTTGCTGTAAGCATCGAGGAGAATCCGGGTTTTGGTGGAACTGCCGCTGCCAAGTTCGACGATTTCGCACGGGCCCGTCAAATGCGCGATCGCCCCTGCACACTCTTGCAAAATTGCCGTCTCAGTGCGCGTTAAGTAGTATTCCGGCAACTGACAAATCAACTCGAAGAGGTTCGAGCCGCGATCGTCGTAGAAATACTTGGGAGGCAGGGTTTTGGGGTTTTGAGTCAACCCGGTAATTGCATCGCTGCCAGCATTGATTTCTGCGGGTGTCGGTGCCACAGCGCTCACCAGCCGCTCTAAGTGCAGCCGGTTTTCTTTGGTTGACGCTGGGTTTGTCTTGTCGGAAAGTCTTGGAGATTTCATAGAGTAAAATTAAGATGCACAAATTGATATAGCACACAGTTGCGTTGCTGAAGATCGCACTCAAGCTAGATTTTTGAGGCCGCTCTCCGTTCTGTATGTTCTCACCCGATGGCGAGTCGCGTCCACAAATTAAAATTCAACAAATATCAACCTAAATTATTAAATCATTTACAAACCTTTTTAACCTAGTATTTTTAAGTGGAAAAAAGTTTTGGTGTTTGACAAACAAATATTGTCTAAAATTAACTGGAAATAAATTTTATTTTTTAAATTTAAATCTTACAGGTTCGTAGTGAGGACTTTAGTCCGCATAAAATTAGAGGACTCGCATTCCTCACTACAAACCTATGTGATTGTAGTTGTGGCGCAGCGAAAACCCGCGATAATTTGCCGCACGCCCGGATAGTACCAATTCCGAAAAGTCGATCGCAGTGCCTGAGGAAAAGTTGCCCAACTCCCGCCTTTCAAAACCCGATGTTCTCCATCAAAATAGAGTTCAGAGTATCCCCGATAAGGATAACTTTCAAATCCTGGATAGGCGTCAAAGGTTGAAGCTGTCCACTCCCAGACATTGCCCAACATATCACAACAGCCTGCTGGACTTGCTCCCGTTGGAAAAGCATCAACGGGGGAAGTATTGGCAAGATGATTGCCGTGATTGCACAGGCTGGCATTTGGCCGTGTTTCTCCCCAAGGATAGGTAAGTTTTGTCTGATTTGTGGGATCCCAACTTGCTGCTTTTTCCCATTCGGCTTCCGATGGTAAGCGCTTCCCGACGAAGTTGCAGTAAGCTTCGGCTTCGTACCAACTGACGCCGCAAACTGGATGGTTGTTGAAAGCAGGGTTTTCTGACCAGTAAAGCGGGCGATCGACTAAATGAACTTTTTGCCATTCCCAGCCCTCAGCAGACCACCAATCGCGGTTCTGATAGCCGCCGGATGTCATAAAATCTCGGTATTGACCGCAAGTGACCGGATAGCGATCGATCGCGTATGCTTCTAGATCGCACAGATGGCGCGATCGCTCGTTATCCAAAGTTTCAGCAGCATCGCTTCCCATATAAAATTCCCCGCCGGGAATCTCAATCTCTGGGGAATCGGTAATGGGTAATGGGTAATTGGTAATGGGTAATTGGGAATTGGTAATCGGGAATTGGGAATTGGGAATTAATCTTCCTTCTTCCTCCTTACTTCTATCCGTTAAATCCGTTACATCTTGTACACTGCTCGTTGCCGAACTTCCCTCTTCCTTCTTCCCTCTTCCTTCTTCCCTCTTCCTTCTTCCTTCTTCCTTCCTTAGCATTTGCAGCACGAAAGCAACTGTTTCGCAGTGCTGACTTTCGTGCTGAATAATAAACCGCCAGAGACGTTCCTGTTGTGCGATCGGCGCAACGTCCAAATAATCTAACACCTTTTTTCGCACCGCATCCAGATACAATTCAACTTCTGGTAGCGCAGGCAAAAAAACTCGTTGTTTTTTCGGCAAAATATCCGCAGCAAACAGTTGGTGATACTCAGGAAAAACTGGCTTGAACCCACCACATTTCTGCAACAGCCACAAATCCTCAGTATAAGCAATGTGACCTAAATGCCAACCAACCGGACTAAAATCTGGATGGGCTTGACGGCAGAAAGTATTGTAATCGATGTCTGCAAATAGTTGAAAAGTGCCGCGGCGACACTGCTGCAAATCCTGATAAATTGCCTCTTTACAAGATTGGATTGATTTCGATCTCACCGTCTACTCCCGTACTGATCGTGCTCTGGACTGGACACTCGTGCCAATTGCCACCAAATAAAGGCTCAGAAGCAATGATGACAGAATTGGGGAAATTTAAATCGTCCCGCAGCCAATACAGGGAAGGAGGGACTTTTGGGAAAGCAAAACGAGATGCAACGAGCTGCTGTCCGTCGCTGATAATAATATTTGCTGAAAATTCAACTTGGTGAGCGTTTGCTAGTTCAGCCAAAGTTTTCAGGCAGTTTTGCAAAGCAGCTTTTAGGCTCAGATTGCTGGCTGTTAATTCATTGACAAATAAGCCGAAGATGTGCTCTGAATCTGTAGTACCGTTAATTGATTGATAAAGGGTATCGTTGAGCCGATCGCGAATTGGTCTGTAAAGACTTTTGCGAAAATTCTGCACAAAGCCGTTGTGTACGAACAACAGGCGATCGTGTTGAAACGGCTGACAGTTGCTCAAATCTAGAGCTTGTCCTGAAGTTGCACTGCGAACATAGGCGATCGCACAGCCGGATTCAACATATCGGCTGATACTCGGCAGATTGATGTCGTTCCAAATTGGCTGTACATTTTTATAAGTAAACGGATCGGTATCGAGGTGCGGGTGATACCAACCGATACCAAAACCGTCAGCATTGAGCAAGCCCGAAGTCATTTCGCGGGGCTGGTAACTCTGCACAATTAGCGAATGTTCCGGCTTGTACAGAATAGAATCGAGTAAAATCGGCTCGCCGAGGTAGCCAAGCAAACGGCACATAAAATTTTGTAAACAAACAGATTAGCATTGTAAATCATTTGCCGACAATTTTCCGGCAAGCGTTTTTTGCAGCATGAGCTTGCCCATCTTTAACAGGCTCGATCGCCCTTTTTTTGCAGTCTGCTGCCAGCATCTCCGTACAAACGGTACAGTAAAGATAGAACCCCAGCAGCACAAGGAGACTCTTGAATGTTCCTCGACGAACTCATCCCAGTGGTCAAAGAATTGATCCAACAGCCGATCGCCTTTGCGGGCGGATTTTTTTCTGGCCTGCTTCGACTCAACCTTCACGAAGATCCCGTTAGAAGCTGGATCGATGAGCAAGCCGGTTCAACTTCCTACACTCCTCCCGCAGCCGAAGCCACCAACGCTAAAAGCACGGGGCCTCAGTCGATCTCGATCGACTAAGCAAAAGGACTAACTATTGCAGTCAGTAGAAAGGGTTTGTCGGTGCGGCAAACCCTTTTAGTTCAAAGGCGATCCTTCAACAGTTGACAGTTGACAGTTGACAGTTGACAGAAGGAGAGCGACCTCTACCCTTAAGTCCGAGTATTGGAGTAATGAATAGTCTGATTTTAATTTCTCCCGATCGGGCGGGCGGGCTTTCAACCAATTCTTTCTGGTCAGTTTTAAGCGAGATGGCACTTGAGAGTCAAATGAACCGGTTATTATGTATAGCACAACAAGTTTAGTTCGATCGACATGACTATCTATATTGGAAATTTGTCCTACCGCGCCACCGAAGAAGACCTGAAATCAGTATTTGCAGAGTACGGCACAGTCAAGCGAGTTGTCTTACCTACCGACAGGGAAACCGGTCGGATGCGCGGCTTTGCATTTGTCGAGATGATGGAAGATGCCCAAGAAGACGCTGCAATTACCGAATTAGACGGTGCAGAGTGGATGGGACGCCCCTTGCGAGTGAACAAAGCTAAACCGAAAGAAGAGGGAAATCGAGGCCCAGGCATGAATAGGAACAGCGGATATTAGGAATGAAAATTAAATAACTTCCACAAGTTTGTGGGATGGGCGTCCCGCCCGTCCAGAAAGAACGGGCTCTTCTGCCCCATCCCACTTTCAAGAGTGTAAGTTATTAAATTTTCGTTCTTTAAAAAGAGTAAATTCGCCCTTTTTCATCAATATAAACTGACCGATCTTGCCTAGTGCGGCCGTCTGATGTGGTGATGCGAACCGTCACAATGTTTTCCTTGGCATCAACGTTATAGTCGTATTTCAAAGTTGTGGTTCCTCCTTTGACATTAATCGGAATATTGGCAATGTCTCCGGTGCGGTTGCTGACGCGAACCATGATATTTTTGCTAGCTCCAACTGGCAAGGATGACAAGCCGACACCTGATTGACCGTATTCTAGGTTTAATCCGGTTTCATTTAACAGTCTCAGGGTAATGTTGCGAGTATAGTCAACCTGTGCTTGAGGTTGCCAAAATCCTGGTTTTGTACCGCCGTCAGTTGCAGGTTGAGATAATGCTGGATGGGGATGCAGACAGCCGAGGGCAGCAAGTATTGCTGCGGTTGCAATAATTTTTGATTTCACAAAAAAGCTCGGTAAGTGGGAAGCTCAGCGTATGAAAGACCTGAGAGGAAAACAACACGGGCGGTTTCAACCGCCTTGAATCTTTCTCTATCCATTTATGCATTACCGCCTTGGAGTTGCTTGATTTGGTGTACTTTTGTAATGTACTTAAGGGCAGGACAGTTACCGCCTCAAACCTTGCAACTCGCGATCGCATAATTTTTGCTCTTGTCGAGCCTCCCTTTCGGGGTAATGTTAGCTTGTCGGTCAATGTTATAAGAGCTTGTTAGGCTGAAAGCACTGCCTCAGTGACCCTAAGACTGTTTAACCTTCAGCGACAGAGCAGGGGACTAGCTTCGTATCCACAGGGTGTCGTGACTCAAATAACGTAGTCAGTTAAGACTTAGGCTGGTCAGCATAGCTTACTCGATCGCTCTTGCAAGCTCAGTCCCTTTAGGGCTGGGTTACTGACTGTTTCTACCTCCGGTTAAAGTGTCGGTGATATTTCTATGCTAGCTTGAAAATCTGATGTTTTTAATTGAGGATTTAGGTTTCCAAATGCGGTATCACTGAACCACTCAAGGATGGAAGGCAATATATCTATGCAGAAACCGGGTTTTTGTAATCATGGTTAAATATTGTTGCTGTTTGCATCGCAATAATAATTTTTGTGCTGGGCTGGCGGGATGCTGGTTAATTTTTAACGATCGCGCGCGCGGCATCTAGCAACAGGCGCTGTTCGGCGCGGGCGATCGCCCTGTAAGTCTGTTCTACAGTATCGACATTCACCGAAATAGACGAAATCCCCCACCGCACCAAGGATTCAACTATCTCGGGATACAAAGCTGGAGCATCGCCGCAGATAGAACAAGGAATCCCCGCAGCCCTGGCTTGTCGGATTAATTGCTCGATCGCCCTCATTACTGCTCGATCGCGTCCGTTGAAACCACCTGCTACCTGTTGGGAGTTGCGGTGAATGCCTAACAGAAACTGAGTTAAATCGTTGGTGCCGATGGAAATTCCTTGAACTCCTGCTTTTACGTAATCTGGCAATAAAAATAATACCGAAGGAACTTCCGCCATAATCCATATTTGAAACTGGTCGGGTCGATTTTTCCAAATAGTTTCTAAGCGCTGGCGGCAGTAGACAAATTCGTCTACGGAGCGCATGAAAGGCAAAATTAAATTGACATTTGTATGACCAGACTCGCAGACTTTTTGAAGTACGGACAACTCCCAATCAAATAACTCCGGTTCAAAGGTATCGCTGAAACTGCCATGAGATCCTGAGTCGCGCAAGTCGAGAGAGCGATAAAATATTGGTCGCGGTGCTACCGCTGCGGCAAATAAACTGAGACAATCTGCCATGCGATCGACAAATTCCGATTGGCGACCATCTTGCAGCCAAATTTTGGGGTTTTGACAGTCCAAAGCTTCCAATGCCATCAATTCCGATCGCAATAATCCGATGCCGTCGATGGGCAGATTTCTGAGGCGATCGATCGAACTTGTTTGGCTGACATTAACCAGCAGTTGAGTTGCCGTTGGCGCGCCCCAAACTGATTCGGGAGATTCTGCCCGTCGAGGTAAGGATGCGGGATTGGACGATCGCTCTGATATTGAAAATTGGTGGTTGGCTATTGACATTTTTGCTGCTGTACTGTATGTATCCGCATTGTTTGGCGTTTCCTGAAGCGGGTTGCTGTCTGCTGTGTCGATCGCCGGATGTGGAGCGAGGGCAAAAACTTCTCCGCTATCGCCATCTACCAATACCGAATCCCCCGAGGCGATCGCGCGAGTCGCCCCGACAACTCCCACAACCGCAGGAATTCCCAATTCTCTCGCTAAAATGGCGCCGTGGCCTGTCATCCCTCCTTGTTCGGCAACTATCCCAGCAGCAACTTTCAACCAAGGCAGCCAATTCGGATCGATTGTGCGGGCTACCAAAATTCCTCCGGCTAAGAAGTCCGCGTTTTCTGGGTGGGAATTAGTCATAACTTGGGCAATTGCTTCGGCTTTTCCTGAGGCGGCGCCCAAACCCTTGAGGATAGCAGGAGTTCGCGTTTGGGCGATCGCTTTTTCCCGGGAGGGCGCCACTTGTTCCCGTTTAAAAAGACGCATTTGAGTAAAATAAAACTGCGGATCGCTACTGTTTGCTGTATGGTTTAGCGTCCACTCCAAGATTACATTACAGTCAAATTCGGCGATTACTTTTTGGCTCAATTCAATGAGTTTTTGCAATTGCGATTCCTCTAAAACGTATTCACTTTGCCATTTCTCTCCCAGCGTCAAAAGTTCTACGCAACTGCCAGCAAAATCGGGAATTAACAATGTAGAATTGGTGATTTTTCGGCTTTCCCAATTCCCGAGCAGCGGTTTTTTTTTCGGCTTCCCCTCCCCGGTTTTGAGATTGTATGCTAATGTTTTGTAACCGAGCCGCTGGAAGTTAACCGCCCCTGTTTCGGGCTGCACTTGATAGTAATCGGGGATGGTTTCTCCCCGAGCGAGGGACAGTCCCAAACCGCTGGTGGCTTGGATTTCCCAGGCTGCACCGCAGTTAGTTTTTACCTCGCCCGCGGCGATAGTTGGGAAGATTGGCTGCACCAAAACTACGGGATTTATTTGCTGTATCTTCATGCCGCACCGCTGCCAGTAAAATAGACTTCTGGCTCTGAACAATTCTGCCCAAGCGCGTTTGAGTCCGGCTTCAATGGCTTCTGGTTCGGCACTTACTGCGTGAGATTCCAGGATTCCGGTTGTTTTCGGGTTCCAGGAAGTCAGGGAAGGGCGAAAAATTAAGGCTTGGGAGTTGAGCTGACAAACAGCAGACTCTAGGGTGGAGAGTAGTGCATCTGGCAGTTTGGCGGTGAGGATTTGGTGGCGGATGCTGCGAGCGATCGATTGCAGTTGTCTGGGTTCATCGACATTCAAGTGTAGCGAAGAGTGGGGCCAGTCAGCCAACAGCGGTTCTAGCCAGTCGATCGACTCTAAAAACTGCGAAAATGTTGTAGTCGGCACGACAAAACCCGGTACAGCGGGATGATTTTGGGCGAGTAAACAGCTTAAGTAAAATGCTTTTTCTCCCACTGCATCTCGGTCTGAAGGTTGAATTTTGTCTAGCCAGTAGAGATTTGTCACGCTGGGAGCCTGTCCTTGGAAACTGATTTAATTTTGATAGTTTTTCCCATTAATCACATACCACAATTTTACGATGAACGAGCGAAATTGGACGGGATTAGTCAAATCTTTTCTCAATCTATTTCTTAAGTCTAACTGTCCTCTTTGTCAGCGATCGGCCGCCGAGGAGTTTTGCGGGTACTGCCACAAGCAACTTCAGCGCTGTCAGTTAGCCGATCCGGGTCGATTTTGGGCCTCCCAACAGCGTGTTTTTGTCTGGGGGGAGTACGGCGGGACTCTCAAACGGGCGATCGCAGCTTTAAAATATGAAGGAAATCCACAATTAGCAAAACCTCTCGGTGGCTGGCTGGCAGAATCTTGGCTGAGTTTTCCCGAATTAGCTATTGACAATTTAACAGTTGTACCGATTCCCATGCACAAATCAAAGGTCAAGGAACGGGGTTTCAATCAGGCGGAACTTTTGGCGGAAAGTTTTTGCGAGCTGACTGGTTTGCCTTTGCAGCGGCACGGTTTGGAGCGGGTGAAAAATACTCAGGCTTTATTCGCTCTGACAGCACAGCAGCGGCAAGCGGAAATGAAAGATGCTTTAATTTTGGGGAAAGATTTTCGGCGCCGTCTCCCGCGCAATCCAGTTTTGTTGGTTGATGATATTTACACTAGCGGTACTACTGTCAAGTCGGCAATTAAAACATTGAAAGAGTCGGGAATTGCGGTTTATGGAACTGTGGCACTTGCCAGTCCCCCTCGGCGCGATCGCTAATCTATTTTACTTTCAATTTTAAATATAGCCTTTCGAGCTTCCATAGGAGGTACTCATGGCCTCCGCGGTCTCTGCGGGCATACCTCACCACGCTTGAGAACCGCTATAATCTTATGCTGAAATGCTGTAGTGATTGACTGAGTTAACCTTTTATTATACCCTAATCAAGGGTAAAACAGCTTACTCCCTTCGGAAGAGCAAAGTTGCGCTGCTGCATTTCTTACCAGGTGAGGCACACTGAATCATTTGACTGTCAAGCTTTTTAGCTTTCACCACCTACCTTGCCAAACCGATAGCCACTGTATTTCCTTGTACCCAGATAACTAAACGTGAAAAAAAACAATGCTTAGTCCCGGATCTCAGCCCCCGAACCCACTCAATGATTGCCCTGAAAAAACTGTACTTTTCAAGGATAAAGTAATAGTAAAACTATTTAATTTGTTTTTTGAAATAGAGTTTTTCATCAAAGTTGCTATTGCTTGTACCCTGCTCCAGCAGTTAATTTATTGGCTCTCGAACAAAATCCATCTCGACTTTACCGCCGAGGTTTTACTGTACTGGTTGGTTGGGTCGGTTTCATTCTACAGCATCGGTATTGTTATTGAAAAAGTTCTTAAAACCAACGAGACTTGGCGGCAAAGATTCAATGTCAGAGTCAAGAAAGTGAAAGAACAACCGTTCCCTGCATTTACTGTTCGAGGAATCCTGGTCGGAGAAATTAAAAGTTTAGCAGCAGCAGCGATTATCCTGTACCTAGCTCCCGAAGTTCATCGAGGAAATAGCTGGCTATTAAATTTTGAATGGTTCTTGATGAGAATAATTGCGGCGGATTTCTGCTTTTACGTTACCCATTGGCTCTTTCACAAAAAGTTCTTGCAGGAAATACATCTCAAACATCACGACTTCCTGGATTCATCGAGTTTTGTTGCCGGTCATAAAAGCCTGCTTGAATATGCTATCGTCACCGTTGCAGACGTTTTGCCGGTTTTTGTATTCGGATACGATATTACTCAATTGTGCGCCTGGACTATTATCGGGAATGCTTACAACCTAGAAGGTCACAGTTCTCTGTCAATATTTTTCATTTCCTCGGATTTTCACGATCTCCACCACTCTCGGTTTAAGGGAAACTACGGCATTCAAGGATTTTGGGACAGGGTATTCAATACGCTAAACCATCCCACAAAAAAGCCCGGAATTATGTTCCCGGTGGCTTCTCTGGAAAAGAGCCTCCTGAAGCCGTCCTATAAGGGCATTGATGGTGGGAATTGAACCTCGACTCGTTCTGGTAGGGCGATCGCCGATCCAAAGCTTTCCTTAAGCTTTGATCGGTTCGGGCTCTCGAAGACAAAGAGATGATTGCGCTAGCGATCGGGAAGTTTTTGAAGAATTCTGATACATCAACTACCTCATGATTGAGAACCCACACCTTCAAATATACTTCTAATACGTACTGCCGTTCGCAATTGATAGCGCGATTGAAACGGGATTGGCAGAATTTGATATAGCGGTTCTCAAGCATGGTGAGATATGCACTATGCCCACGGAGGCCACGCAGGCCACGCAGGCCATGAGTACCTCCTATGGGAACTCGAAATATAGGTCAATACCGTTTACTTAAGACCGCCCTGGGGGTAAATCGCTATGAAAAATATATACTGCGATTGCTTCGTTCCTCGCAATGACCATCTTAAGTCAACCGTATTGGGCTATAGGTTTGTAGTGGATGCACTTGCAACCTCAGAAACCGGGTTTCTATGAATATTTCTCGTCACTAAATCCAAAAACTCGTAGAAACCCGGTTTCTCGCCCCCCGCGAGTCGCCTCTGAAAGTGTCCGAAGTGTTGATTGATGATGATTTGCTAGCAAGATTTTTTTGGGGAAACGAACCGCGAAGACGCGAAGTCCGCGAAGGAAGAGAAAGAAGAGAGAGTTTAGGCGCCAAGCGGAAATTGCTGGCTGATGTTCCAGCGGCTGCCGTCGTGAAGCAGTAAGGTTAAGGCAGCGGCGGTAAACTGAAAGTGGAGTTCGCGCGCTGCGAATTCCAGCCAAGCCGTTTGAAAATTCTCCTCAGTTAAATCGCGAAACGCTACAGTCATGTGCGGTACAAATGGGCGAGTCTGAGAAATGCGATCGACAATTCCTAAATTTGCCGCGACATAACTCATCAAATCTGTTTGAATCTCCAGCAATTGGGGCGATTTGACAATATCCGCATAAATGACGCGGGGTGCGAAAGCGGCAAAACCGGATAGCGTAACGGGAATTGGGAGCCGATTTGCAGTAAAGGCCCTGAGACTTTCCTCTAATTGCGCCACATCCGCCGCAGGCCGTTCAAAGGGAGGTTGCAGTGTGATGTGGGGTGGCGAATTCAAAGCACCACGGCTGTTGTAGCGATCGGCAAAATACAGTTTAATCTCGGTAATCTGCTCTTGAATATCGTCTGGCGCCACTAAAGCTATAAAAAATCTTTGTTTTGACAGGTGCATGGGATAGCATCGAATTAAGGAAGGAATGGCCGAGTACGGGCGATCGAGTATTTCCTCAATGCCCCGCACCAAAACACCCATTCCCAATCTACAATCCAAAATCCCAAATCTAAAATCTAAAATTTAAAATGCCTTGGTTTGTCAAAATTGAGCAAGGAATTGTCGAAAAGCCTGTGTTTGACCAGCACGTGCCAGCTCACAGAGCTTATGTCCGAGATTTGATTTCTAAAGGACACCGAGCGAAAACTGGCTACTGGGCGAGGCGGGGCGGCGGTATGTTGATGTTTGAGGCGGCTTCGATGGATGAGGCAAAGGCGATCGTCGCTGAAGACCCGCTGGTGAAGAACGGTTGCGTTATTTATGAAATTTATCACTGGTGTGTGGTTGAAGAATAAATAACTGTGTTATACTCGTAAATGAACTGGATCCACGCGATTCCAACGCCCAAATCTTGTCAGGACCGGAAGGTAGCAGCAACACGGGATGCTTGTAATAGGCGTGGTCTCCGGTTCACCCAGTTTTATGAGGTGTAGTTCCTATGCCTGGTTTCGGAGATATTTTACAAAAAGCAGTTTACCTTGGTGTCGGGCTAGCTTCCTACGCTGGTGAAAAAGCTGGCAGCAAGTTAACTGAATTACGCACTGAAGCCCAAAAGCTGGCAGATGAATTGGTGAAGCGCGGTGAGATGTCAACAGAAGAAGCTCGTCGCTTTGTTGATGATATGGTGCAACAAGCTCAGCAGCAGCAACCACCTGTAGAAGCTGCTGGGGACAAAAAACCCGCTGAACCTCGGCGGATTGAAATTGTTTCTGAGGAAGAAGAAGTTTCTACAAAAGAAACTAAAGAAACCGGCGGCGTAGACAAGCTCCGCGAACAGGTACAGAATTTACAAGACGAATTGCGGCGGCTCAAGCGCGATTAAGCGAAAAAAGCTCGCGCAGCAAAGCAGGAAGGGAACTCAGGATAATAATCTTGAGTTCCCTTTTTGAATATCTTCTCTGTCAGATGTGGGTGGATATACCGCAATAGGTAATAGAATTGAGAGTAGGTGCGATAGCTTCGCTGGAGGCAGGCTGTACTTATCAAAAAATTGGGTTTAAAACCCCGTCCTTAAGGACGGCTTTAATTTTTTGGTAAATTTTACTGAGCCTGTTAGAATGGAATAGTAAAACAAACGA
>NZ_JAEQCB010000117.1:0-29603 GCF_020738785.1 Microcoleus sp. PH2017_05_CCC_O_A
GGCTGATTGACGGTATGAATTAAGTTCTACCCAAAAGCGCAACGAGTAAGGTATGTAGTTGCGCTTCAGCGCTCTTTGGCTTGGTATATGAAAGAGCGCGGCGTGGCTGATTGACGGTATGAATTAAGTTCTACCCAAAAGCTCAACTACATACCTATTGTGTTTTTATCGATCGTAAAAAAAGTAAATTCATACTCAAGTTCAGCAACGCCAAGAGCGCTGAAGCGCAACTACATACCTCAATGCCAAGAGCGCTGAAGCGCAACTACGTACCTCAATGCCAAGAGCGCTGAAGCGCAACTACATACCTCAATGCCAAGAGCGCTGAAGCGCAACTACGTACCTCAATGCCAAGAGCGCTGAAGCGCAACTACGTACCTCAATGCCAAGAGCGCTGAAGCGCAACTACATACCTCAATGCCAAGAGCGCCCAAGCGCAACTACATACCTAAATGCTAAGAGCGCCCAAGCGCAACTACATACCTATTGAACGGGCTCTCCGGCCCGTTCCTAAAAAGCTTAGCGCGAGATAAAATGCGCCCAAACATTCCCATCAGGCCCGGCTACTTGATTGATATAGCCATACGGATACATCAACTTTCTTCCCTCAGTATCTCTGTAACCCGTGAGTGCATCTCCCCACGGATCTTGCACGATATAACCCTCAGAATTGTAGCCAATTAAAGTGATAATGTGACCCGCCCCCGTAAAATCTCCCGCTAAAACTATCGGCCGCCGATTCAGCAATTCCGATCGCACGTCAGCCCATTTCCGAGTCGCACTAAAACTCGTCTTAAACCCGTAAGCCTTAATCAGCGCCGAAAGCACGTTGTGATCGGTTTGAGAACCCTGGCCGGCATAGTCGAAACACCACTGCAACAACTCATCCTCCAACTGTCCCCCATACTTAGAACGAACGCCGTAATAATACAGCACCATCGCGATCGCAGTTACGTTGCAAGTAGACCAGTCAAAACGCGGATTGTCCCGCTGTGAAAAATACGGCACGTTCAATTCCACATTGTTCGGAACCGGATCGAAAATTTTATCTCCCCGCTTGAACTGAACAAAACTTGGAAAAACATAACCTGTATTGCCGAAATTTTGCAGCTCTTCAGTCAGAGAAACTTTCAGGTGATCGGTTTCCAAACCGTAGCTTTCCACACCGTAAACTCGACCTAAAGGCAGTGTAGTTCTCTCGGTAGCCGTCAGCTTGGCAGCATCTACAGGGCGTTTTTTAAACACAGTTGGTTGCAGCATTGTCATTGTCAAAGCATCCGGGTCAAAGGGAACTTCTTTGCCATTTTTCTTGATTTGAACAGATTGCCAATAGATAAATCCCACATTGCCAAAACCGGGAATAGCTTCGGCGAAAGTTACTCGGAAATGCCCCAAAATGCAGGCATAACCAGTGATGGCGTAGGTGCTGCCTAAAGTTAGTTCAGCAATTTGGTTTGCAGGGAGTTTCGATGATTCTTTTGGTTGACCTTTAATCAGAGTTGTTTGAGTTACCAACAGTTGAGCATTCCCGTTGCTATTGGGTACGTCTGCTAGGTCGAATTTCAGGACTTTTGTACCTTTGGCAAGCTGAACGTCTGGTTCGTAAAAATAGCCAAAAGTGCCGATCGGCGAAATTGTCGAATCCAGAACCACCTTGAGATGTCCGTCAATAAATCCGTACTTGCTAAGTGCCAAAGTCTGACCTGCTTTGACAAGAACTTTTTGCTGGTTGTTGAGGCGGGAACCATCAACCGGGGCTACCTTAAACCAAGTGTCGGAAACTATCTTTAAGCTCAAATCTTTTCCGACGGTCAGCGGATCTGAACTTACGGTAATATAAATTATTTGGCTGGCGGTAATGTTACCTTTGCTGTCAGTTGCACGCAATCTCAGCCAGCGAGCTCCGGGCACGCTAAATCCTTTGGGCAAATTCACTTGCCAAGTGCTTGCTTGTTGGTTGAGTGTGACGGTTAGCGGATATTTATCCTCGGCTATTACCTCAACTTTTGCTGCTTCTTGTTTGTCAAAAGTGCCTGAAAGTGCGATCGACTGATTGACCAAAACCTCCGTCGGGCCTTGATAAGTTAAATTCGGCGCCGGATTGAAAGATTTGCCACCTTTGGCAAATTGCACGAAATCTGGATAAACAAAACCCGTATTGCCAAAGGGCGGCAAATTTTCAGTCAGCGAGACTTTAATATGACCTTGTTCGATCGAGAATCCGGAAATTCCGTAAATCATTCCCGCCGGCAAAGTAATTTTTTCTGGCAGTTGCAGCTTGACAGCATCCACCGGCCGTTTTTTCAACACAGTAGTTTTGACAACAGTCATGGTAACTGCATTTCTGTCACAGGCAATCCCCTTGCCGTCTTGCAAAATCTGGACGTGTTGCGAGTACATAAATCCCGAATTGCCGAAGTTGGGAATTGGGCGATCGAGAGTGACTCGAAAATGACTTTCCACGCAAGCGTAGCCGAAGATATTGAAAGTTTCCCCCTGGTCAAATCGCACTTTCTGAGTCGGGCTTAAAATAGTCGAATCTGCGGGGTTGCGCTTTAACCAGGTTTTTTTGTTCACCCACAGCAACTGCATTCCAGGGGGCGGGGTAGGTAGATCGGCGCGATCGAAGATCAGGATTTTTGAGCCTTTAGTGATGACTGCGTGCTTTTCGTAAAAAAAGCCGGATTTTCCTACCGGAGAAATTGGATTATTGAGTTCAACATTCAGGTGTTCGTCTTCTAACTCGTAGCTGCTAATTTGATAACTTTTACCTGCGGGTATTTCCGCTTTTTGCTGGGAGTTAAGACTGCCAGAAGGCACTGTTCCGGCTTTTAATTGGGTGTCTTGGAGCGTAATTAACGTGAAAGAGCGATCGGGTGTGTTAGAAGCAGGATTAACTTTGATGTTAATTGTTTGTTCGCCGATAACTTTGCCTGTTTTATCAGTTGCCTTCACCTGCACCGTGCGAGTACCGGCGCTATCGAATCCTTTCTCTAAACTAATGTTCCAAATGCCTGTCGATAAATTTATCCCGGCCTTCAGGGAATTTGAGCCTTCTGCTGCTGAGATTGCCGCCACTTGATTTTTATCAAAACTGCCAACTAAGACAGAGGCTCGATTAGCCTCAACTTCTTGTGGGCCTAAATAACTCAAAATAGTCTTGGTGCTTGTCATTATGTATCCGCCTACCTACTTAATTATTCAGCTACAGCAAGGATAACTTCTCATTTTATCAAACACAACGATCCGATCCCGGACAAAATCGCTCCTGGACTGAATCTAGGGGCAGTTAATGCGTTTTAAAGCATGAATTTTTTATTGTTGGCGAGATTTTTACCAGAAATCTAACAGTCCAGCTAGCGATCGCGCACCTGACGCGAATATACCGCTGGTTGAGAGAATTTGTGGCGCAATTTTTGCGAGAAAAAATTTAATGGAAGTAGGTTATTACCCCCTATACCTTTGACCCCTCACTTAGCTCATTTGAGATTTTAGATTGAGGGATTTTAGATTGAGGAATTTTAGTCGTAGGGTGTGTCGCGACGAAAAATTTTTATAAGGAATGAGAATTAAATAACTTACAATCTTTATTGTTCTTGTGGAATGGGCGTCCCGCCCGTCCTTCCGGGACGGGCGGGACGCCCATCCCACTTTCAAGAGTGTAAATTATTTAATTTGCGATCCTAAGACTTACGCACGGGTTGCCAGAAACCGGGTTTTTGCGATAATACTTTGCTGTGATTCGCAAATTTGGGAAAAAACCCGGTTTCTTTAGACTTACGCACGGGTTGCCAGAAACCGGGTTTTTGCGATAATACTTTGCTGTGATTCGCAAATTTGGGAAAAAACCCGGTTTCTTTGTCGGAGTGCGTATTTCACATATCCGCAATAGTTTGATAAACAAACACAAAATTTATTCTGTAGCAATTTTTGGTGGAAATGGTATTACAAAAAAATCCGGTTTCTACGAGAAAATTGCGTGTAGCAACGAGATATCTCGGAAGAAACCGGATTTTTAGCCCTTTAGTGCGTTCAGGAATGTTAGACTAACGGCGGCTAAACTATGGTGACCAGAATATCTTGAGCGTGAGAGTCAACTTTCATCGTTTCCCCTTCATAAACCTGAATAATTTTGCCAGTACCGTCGATAACAAAAGTAACGCGCTTGGCATAATCACCTTTCTCAACATCGTAAGCTTTGGTAATAGCACCATCAACATCTGCTAATAGCTGGAAAGGCAAACCGTACTTCTCCGTGAACTTTTGGTGCGATTCTTCGTTGTCGCGGCTGACACCGAGAACTACAATGTCTTTGCCCTTGTATTCTTCATGGGCTGCTTTGAAGCTTTGAGCTTGTCTGGTGCAACCGGGGGTGTCATCTTTGGGGTAGAAATACAAGATTACGGTTTTACCCGTAAAGTCGGAGAGGGAGACGGTTTTGCCGTTTGTGTCTTTGGCGGTGAATTGAGGAGCCGCGCACCCAACTGGTAATGTCATAGTTTTGTTGACCTTGCGATTGATAAAGATATTTTAGTTGATTGTGGGCTGTTGTTGTCAATCTCTTAAATTTAGATTCGGAATTGAGTGACCAAAATGTAAAATCTACCTTTCGGAATAGTTTTGATGGGTAATTTTGTGCCTTGACTGACGGGCGATATTGTGTTAGATTGTGGGCGTGGACTCCGAATATACTGACGCTATCAAACTTGATGAAGTAAGTAAAATATGATAGATTTTTACACTGTTATTATCCGAAAGAGTGCCAAGTATTGGGTGGCATTGTGTTTGGAGAATGGATTGGTTGGACAAGGAAATACTCCCGAACAGTCTATCGACAAACTCAAACAGGCGATCGAGTCATTTTCAGAAGTTTATGAAGCTGAATCAAATATTTATTTCAATACTCTTGCTATTAATGAATTGCACGAGTTTCTTACTTTAGAATATGCGGAAGCTTCAGATACTTATGAACTAAGAAAAGTTTATGCCTAAAATAATTAGACTTACAGGACTTACGCAGGGGGCCCAGAAACCGGGTTTTTTGACGAAAATACTGAGTTACAACCCGCAGATTTGGTAAAAAACCCGGTTTCTTTGGTAGAAGTGGGTAAGTCCTGACTTAATTAATTTTGGCAACAAGTTCTAACATATTCTCGAACAACAAGAGATAAATCAAACAATACTTGCTCTCCTTCTATTCTTTTGACTAAATAACGTTGACGCAATGATTCTAACCCATTCATTAAGTCCATTGATGAGAGAGATAAACTTTGTCTTAAATCTTCTCTTGACACAGGTTGCTCAAATTTACTTAATTGTAAAACAATCTCTTGTTCTCTGGGTGATAGTCGCTTGAATAATTTAGTCAACCGAGATTTCATGTCTTTAGTGACAATTAAACTATCTTCGTTTAAGAAATCAGCGACTTTGCCCCCAAAAATATTTTTAATTAAGCTGACAATATCTTTTAAATAAACGGGATTACCTTCATATAACTTTATAAGTTGCGCCCAAGTTTCATCATCCTTTAATCCCCAGTTTTTCATGATTGACCTACTCTCTACTCCTTCTAACTCTAAGCACTTAATAGGATATAACTCCTCATCCAAGCAAATCATTTCTTGACATTGTTCCTGACTAATTAAGATCAAACTGCTTTGATGTTCAATCTCTGTCATCATTGTAAACAAGTTTTGGTAATTTTTATATTCCGTTTTGAATTGTCCTGCCCAGTCTCCCTTTATAAATAATTCTTGGATATCATCAAGAATAATTAAACATTTTTTCTGACGTAAAACATTAAAAAGTTGAGTTAACTTATTGTCAGGTTGAACAGAATCATGATTAACACCTGTTAAAATTTCAGTAATAATGCCATCTAAAGATTGAGATAGTTTGAGGTTTTTCCAGACAACTACATCAAATTGTTGTAAATTGAGATCGACAAACTGTTTAACTAGGGTAGTTTTACCGATTCCGCTTAAGCCTAAAACTGAGATTAGACGAGTATTTTGATGAGTTAGCCAATGGGATAGGGTTTGAAGTTCGGTTGTGCGATCGTAAAAGCTGGTGATTTTAGGGGCTAGGGTTAAATCGTGATACAGAGATTTAGATTGATTCTTAGTTATATTCTCTTGATTGTCTTTGTTTGTATTATATAAAATTTGTGGATTAAAATTAAAGTTGTGATTACTACCATTTACATGACAAATCTTTTGATTTTGAGATGATTGGATATGTAATCTTTGGAAGGTAGAGCGAAAATTATGCTTATTAACATCTTCCCCTAACTGTTTAGATAAAATTTGCCATAGCTGACGCCCAACATTTCTAACACGACTTTCACTACGCTTACAATCATCAGCAATTTCATCATAGGTCTTTCCCTGGTAAACCCCTGTAATTACAGCCTTTTGAACATCATCTAAATATTTTCCCGTCTTAGTGAATACCAACTGATCTGCACATTGTAAAACTTCTGTAACATTCATAAAATGTACCCACAGTAAATTTTTAGCAATTATAGTATATTTTAAGACATTCTATTAATTTTTGTTAATTTTGGTTTGATTTTTAGAAAAAACACAAGATAAAATAAGACATTCTAAGCTTGTGTTCGCTTGTCAAACTATGTATAGTGAATTCTATGATTTTGTTTTAAACAAGGCACTTCAATATGTCAATGCCCCAAAAAATGACTGAAGCTAATCTTCGCTCGATTTCATCTGGTCTATGTGGCATCTATGCAATATACCATGATTTTGATGGACAAATTGATACTGCTTATGTAGGAAGAGCCAAAGGAACACGAGGAAGTTGTATTAAGACAAGACTGCAAAAACATTTTAATGGCACAGATAGGCAGCGCATTGGAACGGTGATATCTTCCCACGAAGACGAGTTTTTCTTTTCTTATGAAGCTATGGAAGATTATGAAGAAGTAAAAAGGATGGAAAAATCAGAAATTACCAAGATCCTACCAGCGGGTAACGTTCAACGAAATTTCAAAATTGAAGATTTAGGAATAGAGTGAGTGAATTATATTTTTTAAAATAATTTATTTCGCTCAGACAAAGTTCAAAATAAGTAAGTAAAACCAGAGGTAAAAGTTTATGGTTGATGGTCAAGGTGTTAAGTATGCAGTGGACTTGGTGATGTGTATTGACGGCACAGGTTCAATGGGTCATTTGATTGAAGAAGTGAAGTCCGCCGCTCTGAAGTTTTACGAGCAGCTAGAAGCTAAGATGAAAGAAAAGAGTAAAAAAATAGATCAACTGAGAGCTAGGGTAATTGTTTTTCGCGATTATTGGGCAGACCCAGCCGATAAGGTAATGCAATGTTCCGAGTTTTTTGACTTGAGAACGCAGTCCTCAGATTTTGCTAATTTTGTCTCACCAATAGAAGCTTATGGTGGCGGGGATGAACCAGAAAATGGTTTAGAAGCTGTTGGGTTAGCACTTAATTCCAAGTGGGAAAAAGGAGACTTTAGCAGGCAACGATATGTGGTAATTGTTTACACCGATGCTAGCGCTCATAGTTTAGACAAAACTTCAAAACCTAGCCATTATCCAAATAATATACCAAAAACATTTGATGACTTGACCGATTACTGGCACGAAATACCAAAATCAGCCAAGCGTTTATTACTTTTTGCACCTGATGCTGAGCCTTGGACAATTATGAGTAGCTGGGAAAATACGATTCATTATGTTTCGGAATCTGGTAAGGGATTAGAAGAAGTAGACATGGATCAAATTTTAGATGCGATCGCCAATAGCGTATAAGCAGGTTTGTTAATTAGACGTAGTGTGCGTCAGATTTTTAAGTTAATGGTTAAACCAATAGCTTGACTTTCTGACGCACCCTACACCTAAAACTAAATGTTTGACTTGAATTTTTAGACTAACCTAGAATATCAAATAAGGACTTAAGTTATGGCTATGACTAAATTGAATTTAGTAGTAAATCTAGAAGTTGCCGAAGCCAAAGGCGAAGATGCTAACTTAGCCGAAGATTTTTTAGAAACTTTTTTGATGGGCGTGTTTGACGGTTTAGGAGGTCGATCTGCTGGTTACGATGGTAAAACAGGGGGGCGCATTGCTTCAGAAATAGCATCTCAAATTAGCCAAACATTCTTCAAACAGTGGCATGGTAAAATAACCCCTGAACATACCCTTCAACTGCAACAGCAAATTTGCCAATCATTAAAAAGTAAAGCCGATATTCATATGCCGAGAACTTCATCTCGGCTAAAAGGTTCTTTAGTGGAACATAAACTATGTACGACGATCGCCCTGGCTAGCATTCTCAAGCAACAGGGACAAGAAAAAATTTTTGAAGCTGACTTAGCTTGGATGGGAGATTCGCGAATTTATTTTCTTAGCCCAACTAAAGGTTTACAACAATTAACGAAAGATGATCTAGTCACTCCCAAAGATGCGTTAGAAATGCTGAGACAAGATCCACCCATGTCTCAATATTTAACCGCTGATATAAATCCGAGATGGCAAATTCATTTTCAGCATTATAGAATCGAAGAAAGTGGCTGTTTTTTAGCTTGTACTGACGGCTGTTTCCAGTATTTTTCTGCCCCTTGGGAATTTGAAAGATTGTTACTCGACACTTGCGATCAGTCAAAAGGGGATACAAAGGATACAAATAATTGGCAAGAATTAATCTATCAGAGATACACAGAGATCAAGCAAGATGATGTTTCTTTAATTTTATATCCAGTTGGTTTTCATACTGTCAAGTCTTTGAGGAATGCTTATAAACAACGTTGGGAATATTTTCAAAAAGTTTTTTTTACTCCTACTGCTAATACTCGCTATGATGAATTACAAAGCTTGTGGGAAAAATATCGAATTGATTATGAATATTATTTCCAATTTATTCAATATATTGAGCCATCAGCTAATTTGAAACCGTCATTTTCAGAAGATAAATCCTCCGTAGCCATTTCAACAACCTCAAATTTGAGTACAACTGACCCATTCCAAGAAATTACTGAGTCATCTAGACAGAGAGCAGCAGCTAAGGCTGAAGAAATTCAAAGTTTGTTGGATCGGGCTAAATCTTGTTTTTGTGATGAAAATAATCAGTTAAAAGAAGCTGAAGAGTTATGCAATCAGATTTTAAAGATTGACGATCATCACAGTGAATGTCAATACATTTTAGGGTGGATTTACACTAAATTAGCTTTTTTTCAAACAAATAATTCTCAAAAATTGGTGTACTTTAACAAATCAATATTCTTTTTTAAAGAAGTTAGAAAAAGCCGAGGAGAAAAAATCATAGAATCTTTACAATCTCTAGGGCGTATCTACTATAATTTATATCAATGGGATAATGCAGTTGACTCTTATCAAGAATCTTTTAGATGTGTGGGTGCGGAAAAAATTGACGATTGGGAAGAACACTTAGAAATGTTCGTTACATCTCTAAGGTCAATAGTTAATAAAGACGAGGCAGCTAATTTAGCAATTCAGTTTTGTCAGCATCTAGCCAGCAATTTACCCTCCCACAAAAAAGCTTATCCTTATTATTTTATGGCGGTTTTACAAGAAATTACAGGACAATTAAGCGCAGCATGGAATAGTATTCAAAAAGCAATCGATATCTATGATACGTCATACTCTTCTGGAGTTAGGTGTAAAAGCGAACCAAGAGCGCGAAAAAAATATAAAGATATTCAGAATAGATACTATGACAGGAGATCTTTATAACCTATGTCTTATAAAAAAGGTGATGTTATTGCTGGAAAATATCTAGTAACCCGTGAATTTGATAGCGCCAACGGTGGTCAATGTCAATGGGGTTTTGCGGTGTGCGATGGAAACGAATACTTTGTCAAAAAATTCCTCAGTCCAGTTTATCCAGGCGAAAATGCACCTGGGAGCGAAAAAGGGAAACAAAAACGGCGCGATCAGTGTGAGAAATTTGCTATAAAACAACTAGCAATTCAAAATGCACTATCGGCTTGTGGTGCGGGGGGTTCAGTCGTAGTCATGGTGGACTTTTTTAAATATGGCGATGACTATGGCGAACATTTCTTCAAAGTCTGTCAAAAAGTCGATACTAGCTCTTTATCAAATGAAATACATAAACTAGAGACAAAAAAGCGTTTATTTGTGATGTTAACCGCAGCAGGGGCGCTGAAAATTTTGCACTCAAATGGTATTGTCCATCTTGATTTGAAACCAGACAATGTGTTGATTAAAGAATGGGAAGGAAGACAAGTAGCCAAAATTATTGATTTTGATAGCAGTATTCTTGAAGGAGAATCAATTGCGGCCGAATTTTTAGTAGGCGATCCGGTATATTATTCCCCTGAATTTGCTAAACATATTGCCACAGGTGGAGAAACGCCAGCACCCACTAAAAAATCTGATATTTTTTCTCTAGGTTTGATTTTCTGTCAATACTGGACAGGTAGTCGTCCGATTTTATCAGGAAGCTATACTTATGCTCACGAAGCTGTTTTGGATGGAAAAAAACTTGAATTGCCGTCTATTACAACTAAAACCAAATTGCGCGGAACTATGATTAACAAGGAAAATCCCCTCGATGCAGAAGTAGGTAAACTAATAAAAGAGATGTTAGGTTTAAGCTCTAAAGAAAGACCTGATATCAATCAAGTCCATCAACAGATCAAAAAGCTTTATAATAATGGTGTTCCACCGAAGGATGGGAAAAATAAGCTAAGTATCAATATGAAATCTAAATTATAAATTTTTTGAACCATGAAAAAAACCTACCGTTGTAAAAGTTGTGGGCATCAAGTTGTTTCACTGATGAAGCCTTCTGAGTGCGAGGTTTGTACAGGACGAGAATGGACGGTATTAGCTACGAGTAAACCGATTAATTCAGGAGATGAAACTATGGCTATTGACAAAGATATATTTTCTTCGTTTAAATTTCGATCTACAATCGAGGGGTATTGCCGAGATATTGGCTGGAATATTTCTAGTATTGACAATAGAATAGCGACAATTAAGTTTAATATGGACTCTGGCAGCACGCAAACTTTATTCATTGTCAAGTACGATTCGACCTTGGAGTTTTCTTGCCCGAGTGGTTTAAAATTCGACGATGAAGATGATATACCCCATCGTTTATCTACGTTACTCCTCACGCAAAATGCTACTTATAAACTGGGATTTTGGGGGATAGAAACTATCGGTGGCAAACAAACTTTTTCAATCATTCATAACGCGGAGATGAGTTTAATAGATGTCACTTATTTTGCCAGGGTAGTCACTAAGTTAGTAGAAGAATGTGATAAATTTGAACAGACCATAGAAGAATTAATCAACAGCTAATAGTTAGAAGACCTAGGAATTGCTTTTTGGGATTTGGGAGTGTTGGGGATGGGCGATCGCCCATCCCCAACACCCGTAACTTCAACCGCTCAGTTGTGGGTAGATTTTTCAGAACTCTACTTTGCTGACTCTAAATAGGTAATCATAAAAATATACTACCTATGCTGAGCCAAATCAATGACTTTTATCCCATCCGAAGCGTTTAAATCTATTAGTTATCCCAGCCGCACTGTCAAAAGAGCCGATCGCGCGATCCGGTGTGCTCCTTTTCAATTACACTTCTTCCAGACCATCCGCGATAACAGTGTTTTCCTAAGCGCGATCGCCTCAAATGCAGGTGTCGAAAGTGGCTACACCCGATCGCCCGTATCCGAACTCGCAGCCGAAAACTCGCTGCTGTGGCTGATTCAAGTCGGCGTGTTGCGGCGCGAAGTAGATGGACAAGGGATTACCGATAGTTTTCGCCTCACGCCCCTGGGCCGCCAACTCGTGGAAAAATGGGAACAGCAAGGAAATAGTTTGCCAACTGCTTCATTGTGCGATCGCCTGGGAAATACAGTTAGCCGAGGGTTCGGACTATTTTCATAAGAGCGTTAAGGCGGTAAGGTGCGCGCCGCGCACCTGCATAATTAGATTTTAATGAGGACTGAAGTCCTCACTACAAACGTCAATTTCTCTCCCCGAATTTTCAGGTAATTAGCCCTGATTCAAAAAGCGGCTAGCCATCGACATGGCGTCAGTAATATCTACGTCGCCGTCTCCATCTCCATCTAAAAACGCATTCAAAACGGGATTTGCGCCCTGGGCTGGATTTTGGGCGTTGCCGCCGCTTTGCAGCAAATTGAGTACCAAGGGCAGTAAAACAGGGATCATCCCTTGCACTGTTTCGTTATTCAAGCCGGTTCTTTGGGCGATATCGGTCACTATTTGCGTCAGTTGGCCACCTCCGAACAAACTCTGTACCGCTTGTGCATTGGGATTTGTGCCGCTAAATTGGTTGACAACTTCTTGAGCTTGTGCGTCTCCAGATTGCGATCGCACGTCTTGCAATGCCGATCGCACGTATCCACCCAAAACCGACATCGCTAGCTGAGTCGTACCCGCATCGACGCCGTGGTTGCCGCTCAACTGCTCTACCGCACCCAGAATGTTGCCCAACTGATTGGGACTTGCTTGTTGGTTGGGATTGTCGATCGCACTCAAAATTTGGTCAAAGAGTCCCATAATTTTCGCTCCGTACAGTGGTTGCTCAACTGTGAATTATAGCAAAGCCTGTTTTTTAAGATTACCGAAAATAGTTTTGAATTGGGTATTTTCACTCATCATACTATTTTTTTATTAGGACGCTCGTTCTTATCCTGCACTAGCAACTTGGTTTATCGTTTCCGTTATCGGATATTTTAGGATGCACTTATACGATTACGATTTTAGATGTTAGATTGAAAAATTGGGAATGACTGATTCCGTAAGGATTTGGAAAACTGGAAAATCAGTTGCATTCTTTTTGGCAACTGGTATGACGTTAATAAACCGTGTTTCTAGGTACTTAAGATATATTTGTTTAAAAAACTATATAGTTCAACTCGCGATCGAATAAATAGGTAGGTAGGTATCAGTAAACCGACAAAGGCGTTCGGGCGGGTGAGTGGAACAATAAATTGTCTGCTAAGCTACAATTGCAGCCTCGGGCGCGATCGCCATGTTTTAGTTGCATCCGCTGGCACTCAAACCCACACTGCATCGAACCCGAAGGACAAGGCGAATCGGGATTTACGAGCGCGACATTACGATCGGGCGCTTCAACAGTTCCGAGTTCTGGCGAAAATGTAAAAATCAAAATATAACCCTTTTACTTGCCCCTGCCCCATGCCTTTGCCGCGCCTGCTAACATTAATTGCCGCTTTCTGCCTCACCCTGGGGTTGATTATTGGGCTGGTGAGTTCCTTAACGGGGCTTTACAGTCAAGTTGCGTGGTCTGCTTCTCCGCTGCTGGCTAATTTGCTAATTTTCCTGATCGTGGTACTTTTAGCAACGCTAATTTTTGCGCTGTTTTATTATTTTAGGCTGCTGCAACGTCCGGGAAAAGTTAAGGGAAAACGGGCGATAGATCCGAAGATTCCTGTTGTCAAAAGCGAAGCTGCTTCGGAAAATCTCAAAGCAATCAGGCAGCAAGTCGATCGCATTCAAGATGAAGTAGCACGGCAAGCTTTGCTGTTGAGAGCCCGCGAAATAGAAGCTAGCATGGCCCGCGGCAATGTTCGGATCGTTGTTTTCGGTACCGGTTCTGCGGGCAAAACTTCGGCTGTAAATGCGCTGGTGGGGCGGATGGCCGGACAGGTGGGGGCGCCAATGGGAACTACCGAAGTTGGAGAAACTTACACTCTGAAATTGAAAGGAGTCGATCGAGAATTAGCAATTACTGATACCCCAGGCATCTTGGAAGCGGGAGTAGCGGGGACTTACAGAGAGGAATTGGCGCGGCAGTTGGCGGCCCGGGCTGATTTGATCTTATTTGTGTTGGACGGCGATTTACGCAAATCTGAGTATGAACCGCTGCGGACTTTGGCCCAAATTGGCAAAAGGTCGATCGTGGTTTTTAATAAAGTAGACCTTTATCCCGACAACGACAGAGACGAAATTCTCGATCAACTGCGACAGCGAGTTAAAGGTTTAATATCAGCAATGGATGTAGTTGCAATTAGCGCCAACCCGCAAAAAGTTGTACTAGAAAGCGGGACAATATTTCAGCCAGACCCCGATATGATGCCATTAATTCGGCGAATCGCAGCAATTTTGCGAGCCGAAGGCGAAGACTTAATTGCGGACAACATTTTGCTACAATCTCAGCATTTGGGAGACCAAGCACGCAAATTAATTGACGCTCAAAGACGGCGCGCTGCTGATAAAGTAGTAGAGCGCTTTCAGTGGATCGGAGCCGGAGTAATTGCCGTTACGCCTTTGCCAGTTGTAGATTTGTTAGCGACAGCAGCAGTTAACGCTCAAATGGTAGTAGAAATTGCCAAGATTTACGGCTGCGAATTAAATATCGATCGCGCCAAAGAACTAGCCCTGTCTCTCGCCAAAACCCTAGCCAGCTTAGGAATAGTTGAAGGCGTAATTCAAGTAGTCTCAAGGGCGTTGCAGTTAAGTGTAGCCGGATTTGTACTTGGCAAAGCAATTCAAGCAGTCAGCGCCGCTTATTTAACCAGAATTGCCGGGAAAAGTTTTATTGAATATTTCCGACACGACCAAGATTGGGGTGACGGCGGCATCGCCGAAGTCGTGCAAAGGCAGTTTCAGTTAAATCGGAAAGACGAATTTGTCAAAGCTTTTGTCAAAGATGCGATCGCCCGCGTTGTCGAACCTCTAAACATCTACCAGCAAGAAGAATCGGAACCAGAATTAGAAATGTCAGCAGAATTGGAACCCGAACCCTTGTATCAGCACCCAGGCGACGATTGGGAAACCCACAGCAACAAGCGAAACGATGAATGGTAATTGTCAGTTGACAGTTGACAGTTGACAGTTGACAGTTGACAGTTGTTAGTTGTTATAGCGGTTCTCACAAAGACGAGGTACGTTGTTGGGCTTCAGCCCTCTTGATTTAAGCGGTTATGTAAGCTGTCAGCCATACCTCATCTTTTTGAGAAAGGCTATATTAGTTATTAGTTATTAGTCAACAGTCATTAGTTCCAGGGCTATTTCATGTTTCATTCTGCTGAAACCAGCCTTTCTTGAGGTTAAGATTGTCCGAAGAGAGGCACGTTAGCGCAGCGATCCGAAGGAAAGCAAACAAGAGTGTCTATTTTTCATATGGTTTGATCGACTTGGCTCTAAGTAAGTCGGCGCTTTAAAACACAACTATGTAAACGATTGTAAAGTGTCCAAATGCTTTCTACTGGCTGACTTAAGCCTGTTTACATACTGTTACATCAATACCGTTTACTTAAGAACACCCTGGGGGTAAAACCCTATGAACAATAGATACGGAGATTGCTTTCCTTCGGATCGCGAAAGCTAACGTGCCTCTCTTCGGACCATCTTAAGTAAACCGTATTGGGTTAAAACAGACTAGAATAATAAAATGCAGTCAGACAGAGGTAGGTTAAAAACTCTGTCTGACTGCTGCTTTGAGATCGGGAAATAGCTTTATTTCAAATTAGTCGATCGCGTCTACCGCTCTTTCAGCAGCTCGTTGAGTTCTGTCAATATCTCGATTTACTTTCGCGCGAACCTTGTCCGAGGCATCTTCAGCGTTGTATTTTACATTTCGCGCTGCATCTTTGACATTTTCTTTGCCTTCGCTGACATTATATCTCAGCGACTCAGTACCCTCAGCAGCTCTTTCTTTTGCTCCCTCGGTGGCTTCTTTAACAATCCCTTTTGCTCCCTTCAAGCCTTCGCGAGTATTTTCCTTAAGATTAGCAAAGCCTTGTTTTGTTTTGTCACCAAACTCATCAGCTTTCTGCTGAGCGGTACGAACATTGTCATTCATCTTCTCGCCAATTTGGTCGAGTTTGTTCGGCGCGTCATCTGCTACCCGCCGGATATTTTCACGCACATTGCTACTAGATTTGGTTTCGATGCGGCGCTGGGCTTCCTCTTTAAGAAGCTTAGCTTTTGCTTCTACTCCTTTAACCATTGGGTTTCTGGGATCGTCATCGCTGTATTGATTCTGGCCGCCTTTGTATACGGAAGTTACAGCCTCTGAAGGCACTTCTTTTCTAATTTGGTCGGCAGTTTTTCCGGCTATGACATCAGATCCCTTGCAGGCAGTGCTCACAAATACTAAAATGCCGACGAGAAACACTGTTAAAATTTGTACAGCTCGAATTTTTTTCAGAAATGCAGTTAGTCTGTTCATAAAAATGCTCCTTTCTATGGTGACTTATTTTTTGGAATATGTTTAAATGCCTGGTGGTTCTGTAGGTGGCTACCATTACAAACATTAAGCACTCAAACACTTTTTTAAATATACGAAGACAAACAGAAGTTTTTCATCTATCTGAAGTAACATTCCTTAAGTCATACTAGAAGCAATAACAAAAGCTTTAGTTATAGTCGCGAGAGCAGGAATGAGAGCTAAATGATAGTAAAAAGCATTTTTTACCAGAAATAATTAGTTTAAAGCCTCTCCCTTTGAGGGGAAAATTAAAATCAGACTATTCATTACTCCAATCCTCGGACTTAAGGGTAGAGGTCGCTCTCAAACTGTCAACTGTCAACTGTCAACTGTCAACTGTTGAAATGTATACATATAGCGGCGATCGGGACAGGACTACTGTAGTTGAACTGTTTTGCGCTTTGGGAGGTAAAAAAACCTTCCGGTCAGGAACCAGAAGGAAATGGGTGTACGATCTCAAGTACAACAAGGTCTTTAATGGCAATTGTCGCCGCACGTGCCGATCGCCCACATCTGTCTAATGGCGGAAAGTATCTGCACAGTTACTAATCATTTTGAATAGCTGTTTTTAGACTCTTGCAGAATTCGCCGATCGCCTCTAAACCCTCTTCTGGAGTTCCTTGGGCCAAGCGTTTGACAAAAGCACTACCAACAATCGCAGCATCTGCACCCCATTCTTTGACTTGACGGGCGTGTTCGGGTTTCGAGATACCAAAGCCGACGCCGATGGGTTTGTCGGTGATGCTGCGGATTTCTTGCAGCAACTCTTTTGCTCGCGTATCTAAGCCTTCCCGCACTCCTGTCACCCCCATCACGCTGACTAAGTAAATAAATCCTTGAGACGCGCGAGCGATCGCTTCTATGCGACTTTTGGGACTTGTGGGAGCAACTAATAAGGTGAGTTCAATCCCTAATTTGTTGGCAGGTTGGATGAGGCTGTCAGCTTCTTCTAAGGGCAAGTCTGGTACAAGCAATCCCTGAACTCCAGCACTTTTGATTTCCTGCAAGAAGGTTTCGATACCTCGGTACAAAATCGGGTTGTAGTATGCGAAGAGAATGATGGGCGATCGCAAATTCGGACTAACTCTCGCTACCATTTCCAGTACCGAATCTAACCGCGTTCCCCGCTGTAGCGCCCTCGTAGCAGCAGCTTGAATCACCGGCCCGTCAGCTAGGGGATCGGAATAAGGTACGCCAAGCTCGATCGCATCTGCACCGTTATCATCCAAAACTTGTAGCGCTTTAGCCGTTGTCTCCAAATCTGGATCGCCAGCAGTAATAAAAGGAATTAATCCACACTGGTTGCTTTTTCGCAACGTTTCAAAACAATGAGAAATAGTCATTAGGGAGTTGGCAGTTGGTTGTTGGCAGTTGATTCTTGGCAGTTGATTCTTGGCAGTTGACTCTTGGCAGTTGATTCTTGGCAGTTGATTCTTGGCAGTTGGTTGTTGGCAGTTGGTATTAGCTAATAACAACTAATATCATGTCCGATTGATTAACCATAATATCCCGGTCGGGGCGGGTTTTTGAGATTATCAATTATTGGCAGGTATTGTTGGCTCACGGGCCCCTACAAAAATCGCGGTCGATCGACCGGACATGATATAACAACTGACAACTAACCACTAACCACTAACAACTGACAACTGACAACTGACAACTAACCACTGACTAACTATCTTTTTCCTGCTCAATTTCGGCTTGAAGTTTGGCTAACTCTTCAGGAGTGAGTTCATCGAGCTGCTTCTGCAAGACAGCATCTTTGTACTCTTTCAGTTGCTGACTGTAAGTCATCTTTTGAGTAAGCGCTCGAAACAAATAAGTCACCAGCCAGCCAATCAAGCCAGCTATCAAAAATAACTGACTCCAAATCCCAGCATTCATGCTGTCGAGTCCGGCGAATTGTAGCACCAAGTAGGCCAACCCACCCGCTACAAAAAAGCCTAGACTGATTCCAATTACGTCAATACGTCGCATTTAGGCTTCTATCTGCCGCCGTTTGGGGCGAAAATTCAAAAAAGGAGCGAGGAGAAACATACCAGGGAAAAAGAAGAACATCAAGAAGTACATGAAGCCACGCTCAAAAGAGGAGGCCACGTACCAGCGACTGTTCAGGTAAGCGTAGGTGCCCGCGGGTACTACCAGGAGGTAAGCTCCTCCCAAGACGGCGTAAAGCAGCAAGGTAATATACATAGATTTGCTTTAAGGGAATAATAACAGGGTCAGTCGGTTGACACGCTCAGCTAGCTGGTTAACTATTGTACCGCTTGGGGAGATACAGCGCGACTTTTGAGAATTTTTCAATTAGGGGTTGCGCTATTTAGGGTTTTGCGTGTAGAATAAAAGGCTGTTGTTGTCAGTGGGTCAAAACCACAGCAGCAGCTTCACGAAAGGGGGTGTGGCGGAATGGTAGACGCTACGGACTTAAAATCCGTTGACCCGAAACGGTCGTGTGGGTTCAAGTCCCTCCACCCCCATTAAATTTTCATGGTTTGTGAGCTAATAGTTTCAGATTGGCCTCAACACCAAGAGTTCTAATTTCCGCTCATCTTTCTCTAAATCCTAAGATGTGGCGGATTTAACTTTTCGGGCGGGCTAGAAGCCCACCCCACAAGAGTTGTAAGAAAGAGAATTCTTCAAATTAGATGCGCGCTAGCTTATAGTAATGCTTGCAAGATTTGTGGGATGGGCTTCTAGCCCGTCCCGGATTTGGGTGGATCTGGTTTTTGAAGCCTGAAGAAGCATGACCGCATATAAGTTATTAGTTATAATCCCATATTTTCTGCGGTCATGCTATAGCCCATACGGATATATTCGCTTGCATTGAGATGCACCCCCCGATTTGTGGGATGGGCTTCTAGCCCGTCCCGGATCGCCTGCTATATTACTCAGCAATTGGCAAAGTAATCGCAAATTCCGTCCCCTGTCCAATTTGAGAATTCATCTCAATTTTGCCTTGATGCTTGGCAACGATTTGATAGGAAATAGCCAATCCTAATCCAGTGCCTTTGCCGATCGACTTTGTAGTAAAAAACGGGTCAAATATCTGTTGGGCAGTGGCTGCGGTAATTCCCGGCCCATTATCCCGAATCTTGACAGTGATAGCATTATCTGCCGTAACTTCCGTGCAGATCCAAATCGTTGGTGAAAACGCTCTGTCTGCCTTTTTTACCTCCTCCAGCGCATCAATTGCATTGCCGAGTACGTTCATAAATACTTGATTCAGTTGCGCTCCATAGCACTCAACCGGAGGCAAATTAGCGTATTCTTTAATAACTTCGATACCTTGTTTGAGTCGGTGATTGAGAATTATCAGGGTGCTGTCTATTCCTTCGTGAATGTCCGCAGGTTTCATGTAACCGTCGTCTAAACGGGAAAAGTTCCGCATGGATACGACAATTTCGCGAATGCGATCGGCTCCCATTTTCATCGAAGCAAGCGTTTTTGGCAAATCTTTGCTGAGAAAGTCCAATTCAATGTCTTCGATGCAGTCTTTAATTTCATCCGGTGGGTTGGGATAGTATGCTTGATAGAGAGTTACCAAGTCTGCCAAATCTTGGATGTATCTATTAGCATGGTCAATGTTACCACCGATGAAATTAACCGGATTGTTGATTTCGTGGGCGATCCCTGCCACCATTTGACCGAGAGACGACATTTTTTCAGTCTGAATTAATTGGGATTGAGTTTCTTTTAGTTCTTGTGTATAATCGCTAACTCGCTGAATCAATTCATTGAAAGAAGCCGCTAAAACTCCGATTTCGTCTTCAGTTGTGACTGGTACTTGCAGGTTAAAATTAGATTCGCGGGCTACTTGCTGGGCGACGTTTGTCACGCTTTCGAGGGGTTGGGCAATGGCGCGGCTCGTTTTGTCCGCCAGTAACACGGCGAGGAGTCCTGAAATTACCATACTCCCGAGAATAATTCGGTTTCGCAAACTTTCAGCTTCTTCTAATGCTTCTACCCCTTGCATTTTTTGAATGTCTACAGTAGCAATTAATTGGGTTAAATGATCGGAAAGTTTATCTAGTACGATCGCCTCTTCGCCGCTGCGATTTCTCAACAATTGTAGCTGTGCCGACTCGATGCGGTTAGCTTCCAAATGCCACACTTCGGCTTCTTTTAATTGCAGTTTAGTTAGCCGATCGTAATAATCGATGACCATCGCATACCTTGGCAATATTGACTGCAAATCTTTCTCTTGTCTTGCTAGCCAGTCGGGATTTTTGATCGCAAAAAATTGTATTTCCGCAATCAGGATTTTCGCCTGATTGATTTGCTGGACAAACCGATCGTGTTCGTATTGCAGCCACACCGTGTTTCCCAAAACTGCCGGGAATCTCGCTGCGTGCGATCGGGCTTCAAATATGCTATTTTGCAAATTTTGCAACAGTTGCTGTTGTTGTTGAGCAACATTTACCTGAATTAAAGCTTGCTTGCGAAAGTAGTCTCCCACTTTCAGGCCCGCACCCGTTCCCAAAATCGCTATGCCGATAGCTAAAGCATAGCCATAGCTGATTTTTTGGCCTATCCGCAAATGGTTGAATCGTTCCCTTAGCCAGTTTAAATTAATAAATCTATGGTGTAACAATTTTTTCTGAGCAGAGTTTGCTGGCTCTACTTTGCTATCTTGGGGCTGAGTGTCGGTCAATAATAACATCGAAAGTTCCTCCCAAACAAATCAGGAGTAGTTGACATCCTGCACAATTTTTTGCAATATCGAGAAACAGCATAAACCTGTATTTCTCAGTTAATCAGTAGATTTGTTGAAAAATTATAATACTTCGTATTCTACTCCCTAAAAAAACGATAGGGAGATACAATAATTTTTCGGATTTTTAACTTTTTCGTTTTCTAGCCTGACAGTTGGTTGAGTACAAAATGTCAAACTAATCTTTCTATTGAATTTGCCAGATCAATTGCTATCTGAGCTGCCAGCCGACGCGATTTACCCCATAACGCCTTAATTATCTCTGTTCTTAGACAAAAGTGTTTGTGATCTGTATCAACAATTTATGTGATTATACGCAACTTTACAAAAATCATAAAAAAAGCTACAGTATTTTCACTTACTTAGTTAAGGATACAAGCTCTAACTACGGGTTCTTCCGGTTTTTTTTGCCAGTTCTAGGTGGGATTTCAGCAATTTTGCGAAAATATCGTCGCTGTCAGTAAATCCATAAGCTTGCATTACATTGGCGATCGACCTTAAAATACAGTTTATAAAGTTAGCTAGTTGTTTCTTCAAAAAACTTATTATAAAATTGAGTAATTCCCCACTGTTTTGGCAACTTTTTTTTAGTTCGGTACTATAAAATAGTAAAATCGAAACACCATCGCATTTCTCATCCCTAAACATTTTCTCTTTTAATCGTGGAGCACGTGTAATCATGGTAAAGTCTCAGTATGAGGGATATTCCGTCGGCAAAAAACACACTTCCGCACTCAGGGAAAACTTCGGGAATGCCAAAGTGTATGCACAAAATGCACAATCAGTGCTTAACAAAGCTACTGGATTTATCAGTGCTTACGATTTCACGCTAAATCCTTATCGGGGCTGTCAGTACGGATGCAGCTATTGTTATGCTGCTGCTTTCAGCCCGAATTCACAGATGCGAGATGATTGGGGAAATTGGGTAATTATCAAGCAAAATGCAGTGGCAATTCTTAAGAAAGAGTTAGAATGTTGGCACAAGAAAAACCCCGATCGCCCACCGACAATTTACATGAGTAGTGTCACAGATCCGTATCAGCCAATTGAATCGAAAGAACAACTAACTAGGCATTTGTTAGAAGTCATGGTTCCCTATCAGCCGACGCTGGTTATCCAAACTCGCAGTCCTATGATAACTAGAGATATCGATATTTTACAGCAATTCCAGCGATTGCGAATCAACATGAGCATTCCAACTGGTAGCGAAAAAGTGCGGAAAGATTTTGAACCAAAATCTCCGAGTATTCCTGCAAGACTTAAAGCTATTGCCAAACTGAAATACAGCTTTCCTTATCAAGAAAATTGCGAAGTCAGATTTTCTATAACTGTGACCCCACTACTACCTACCCTACCCGAAGATGAAGGTAATTTTATTAGCAAGCTAGAAGTTGTCGATCGGGTAGTGATTCAAGATTTTCATGCCAGCAACGAGCGATCGCTAATTGCATCAACGCGCTCAGAAGCATTAGCTCTTAAACAAAAGTACGCTTGGTGGTACAATAGCGAACAGCAGAGTTATCGCAAGTTTAAAAATAAACTCAAGGCGATGCTCCCGGATGTTGAAATCATGGAAGGCAAAGAGGGATTTGGCTATGAATAATCTGCTAGCTAACTGGTGGCGTTCTCAAAAGTTTAACCAAGCCGTTAAGAGTCAAAATAATCGACTTGCCCAAAAACTGTTAAAAGAAATACAAAATTCAGGGGCAAAATTATCGTGGCAGGAGAAACTATATAAAGAATGGCTACAGCTTGAAAAATTATTGCAACAAAAAAATAACCGCCTCCAAGAAGGCGATCGGCGTTTAGCAGAGTTAGAACTGGAACTGGGGTTCGGAAAAATTGATGCCTTTCCCGGAGATATTGATGACTTAAGCTTATTGACTCCGGATACACAATTTATTGAAGTTATTTCACAAAGTTTCAAGCTTAAAGAATGCGATGCCAGCATGATTCAATGCACAGGGATTTATGAAAAAGTATTTGATAAGTTTGAACAACATTTGGCTGGTTTCATCAAAAATGAGCTGAATAATTTGAGTCGGCAAAAAACAAATTTTGATTCTTTACTTCAACAAGCTATTGACGATATACAAAAACTCAAAGAAGGACAAGATCCTCGATACAGTTTTGAGCTAAGTCCTCACATCTATTTAATTAGGTATTTCCTAGATAACGTCTATTGTGCATATCTAGCTTGGTTTCTCATTTACAAAGCAGGATTATTACCAACTAAAGTCAATATCCTTGATATTGCCGCAGGGCCGGGGACAGTTGCCTACGGACTAGGTTTGTTCCTGCAAACTATTAACGACTTTTGTTTAATACCGCCAATGCACATATCCTATTACTCTTTGGAACAGCAAAAAGCTTTTCAATATCGCGGACTCCAATTTTGGCGGCAATATATGGAACCCCACGAGATCAATGCTTACTTTCGGTTTGACACTTCTAGTATCTTTGATGGTGAAAGTCAATCTAGAAAGATTCCTCAAAACTTTTTTGATTTTATTGTAATTTCTCACTGTTTTTTTAACGATGAGGATAGAAGAGAAAAATCCCATCGCATTTATAAGGATATATTTACGGATTGCCTGACAGATTGTGGTTATGTTTTGCTAATTATTCAAGAAAATAAGTTGCTTAAACCTTACAATATTCGTCAACTTGATGATGTGGGGTTAAACTTGGTTTGGTATAAATATTTACATTCAACAAACAGCCGGACATCCCATCCGAATTTTGGAAAATTTGCTAGAGAAAATCTTCATACCCAGCAATTCATCAGTCCACTTTTTCGTAAGCACTTTAACTTACGTTATGACTTGAATTACTCAATTGATGATTATGTAATATTAGCCCAAAAATGAAGTTTTCAAATGAGTAAAATAACTCAGATATAATTTGATAGGTATTGAATTTTAATGCAAAAAAATATGCTCAAAAATTTGACTGACCCCTCTACAAATAAATTTCAAAATGGTTGGCATGGCAGCCTCAAGTTAGCCTACGCAAACCGTGACGGGGCTACCCAAATTATTCACAATCAAATGCAAGCGCGGAGTTGTCGGGGGCGATCGCCTTTCGCTCAATTTCCACCTCCAACAAAACGCCAAAGCCTTAATCACCACCGCTGCGGCTGGTAAAATTTATCGCAGCAGCGGACAGTCAGCGCAACAAAATATTGACATTCAACTAGATACTGGCGCTCATTTGGAATGGCTTCCCCAGGAAACTATCGTTTTCGACGGCGCAGTTTACCGACAAGACTTGCGGGTAGAATTAGCACCGCAAGCCAGTATTTTGCTGTGGGAAATTACGCGGTTCGGACGCAGTGCTAGGGGCGAAAAGTTCTTGTCTGGAGAATGGCGATCGCACACCGAAATCTGGCAAAAAAACAGCCCTCTGTGGATTGACAGACAATGGCTCAAAGGTGGGGGCGAAATGCTCGAAAGCGCTCACGGCTTAGCAGGAAAACCCGTAGTTGCTACCCTCGCTTGGATCGGCGAACCAGTCACAGCCGAGATGCTGGAAAAAGTGCGAGCTTTGCGGTGCGAAGATACAATTTATTCCGGATCTGTAGCCGTTAATTCTGCTGCCGGCGTTACTCGCATTCCCAACGGTTTGCTGTGCCGATATCGCGGTTCGTCCACCGCTGCCGCCAGAGACTGGTTTGTCGCTATTTGGGAATTGCTGCGCTTGTCTTTTTCAGAACGCCCTTGCTGTTTGCCCAGAGTTTGGATAAAATAGCATTCTCTTTTAGTTTCACCTACTTTCTGTTTCCGGTGCAACACATCAAATGCAATACCCGCCCCCAGTACCAGACAGACTACTTCTTCCGATTGACATTCGTCGTGACAAATATAGCCGATTTAAGTCAGAAATATGCGATCGGCAAAAAGTCGTTTTCGGTTCTTTGCTAAAGTCCAAAAACAAAAGGATAAATCACCTTGACACAAACCAGATGTTAACACTATCTTGAGTCATGGGATGTAATTACCGATGATTTGCCACCGCTGATAGTTGAACTTGAATAAATAATGCGATCGCACTTACAAGAATAAAAATGCAACTCACCCCCCAAGAAAAAGACAAACTGCTGATTTTCACCGCCGCCCTGCTAGCAGAGCGTCGCAAACACAGAGGTTTAAAATTAAACTATCCAGAAGCACTAGCCTACATTTCCGCCGCGATTTTAGAAGGAGCAAGAGATGGCCTCACCGTCGCAGATTTAATGAGCTACGGGACAACTCTCCTGACGCGGGAAGATGTGATGGAAGGGATACCGGAAATGGTGCATGAAGTGCAAGTTGAGGCGACTTTTCCCGACGGAACTAAGTTGGTGACAGTGCACGATCCGATTCGTTAAATAATATTTAAACCCACAGACTCGCAGGAGACAGATATGATTCCGGGAGAAATGATTGTTTCAGACGGTGAAATTGAGCTAAATGCCGATCGCCCAACAGTGCGGTTGCTGGTTGCAAATACGGGTGACAGGCCCATTCAAGTTGGTTCCCACTATCACTTTTACGAAGCAAACGAAGCCTTAGAATTTGAACGAGAACAAGCAAAAGGAATGCGGTTGGATATCCCCGCAGGTACAGCAGTTAGATTTGAGCCGGGAGATGAAAGAGAAATTCAATTAGTACCGTTTGTGGGTAGCCGTCAAGTCTACGGCTTTAATGGAAAAGTGAACGGTCATCTGGAAAGTTAAGTATGAAAGCAGAAAATCGTTTGCAAGTGTTGAATGTTGAATTGGGAATTTGTTAACTTAAAACTCATCCCAGTTAAAATAATGCAACTTTAACCTCGCAATCCCAACCAGGATCGCGCTCGGTCATCCTATGGAAAAGCTAAAATCAAAATGGTATCACTTACCAGAAAGAATTGGTTGAAAGCCTCTCCCCGATCGGGAGAAATTAAAATCAGACTATTCATTACTCCAATTCTCTTCCTTCTAGGTAGAGGTCGCTCTCCTTCGGTCAACTGTCAACTGCCAACTGTCAACTGTTGAACAGCACTACCGCTGGAGAGTGACAAAGCAATGTCAAAAAAAATTCTCTGCATAAGTGTATAAATGCCTTTCTTTTGTTAGTGAAACCTCAGACTTTTGAGCGAGTTAAAATCGGCAGTTTGCGATCGATATTGGTATTCAAAACCGCAAACATACACAGCAAAAGCGCATGATGAATCCAAAATTAGTTGACCAGATAAAACAGATGTTGAAGCAGAGTTTGCTTGCAACGTCGAGGCGTATCTGGAGAACCCCGTTAGATCGGCGTACCAGCATCAAATTATTAGATAACAGCATCGTTTACAAACAGCAGCACGTACCCCTCAACATACCTGCATTAACCTCAGTAAATGGAGTACCTTCTCGGTTTTTTACCACAGAAACAACCGTGTCTTTTGACCCGGATTATGTGTGGAAAATTTCCGTGAATAAACACATAGAGGCCCTAACTATTTGTACGTCTGGAAACACGCTGCTAAATCACAAGTTGCTGTTAGACCTAGATTTTCGGATTAGCGGCGCGGGTATTCTGGAATGGCCTTATAAATCCCACCAAATTACCTATCCGCTGGTAGTTGCTCCTTGGTCGCATTTGTGGTGCAGTTATTACGATTATGTGATTTTTGTACTGGCAAAACTTTGTAGGATTGAGGAGGCTTTAGGTAAGGAGATTTGGCAAGAAGCCAAAATTTGTTATCCTTTGCGCCATACAGCTTTTGAGTTGGATTTTCTGACCAAACTCGGTATTCCTAAAAGCTCGCTAATCGACACTCGGGCTAGAGATACAGGATATCATGCAGAAAGTTTAGTATTAGGAAACAATCAAGATTGGTATTTCCCCAGTCCTTACGATATAGAGCTTTTGCGGAAGAAATTCTGTCTCAAGGAAAATGTCAAGCCTTACAGGAAATTGTATCTTTCTAGAAGCGGGCAACGCCAGGTTAAAAATGAGGCACAAGTACGAGAGGTGTTGAAAGAGTTTGGTTTTGAAATTTTGGAAGATATTTCGCGCACTGTGGATGAACAAATTCGCCTGTTTGCAGAAGCAGCGGTGGTTGTTGGCCCTCACGGCGCTGGTTTTACAAATTTGTTGTGGTGTCAGCCTGGAACGAAAGTATTGGAATGCTTTTATGGCGGGTACACGCCGCCGTTTTTCTATTACATTTCCCAGATATTGGGATTAGAATACTCCCGTATGGTTGATAACAGCGACGATTCGGAAGATTGGAGTTTAATTAGCATGGATATGACGGTGGATGTGGAGGTTTTGAGAAGGGAAATCAAGAAAATGCTGGAATGAATTTACAAATCGACAAATGGGGCGATCGCACAAATGTTGTAAATATAGCCTTTCTCAAAAAGATGAGGTACTCATGGGCATAGGGCATAGGGCTCCGTGGGCATAGGGCTCCGTGGGCATAGGGCTCCGTGGGTTCCGTGGGCATTAGGGCATTAGGGCATACCTCACCACGCTTGAGAACCGCTATATTTGCTAACTCAGATTGAAGAACTCGGCACATAGTATAATTTAAGCGAGCCTCAACTGCCAACTAAAAAAATATTTATATTAGGAGAAAGCATGAGTTACAGAATGGATCGCCGCGCTTACGCGGAAACCTTCGGGCCGACAACGGGCGATCGCGTGCGGTTAGCTGATACTGAGTTATTCATAGAGGTTGAACAAGATTTCACAACCTACGGGGATGAAGTTAAGTTTGGCGGCGGTAAAGTCATTCGCGATGGCATGGGACAGTCGCCTATTTCTAATGCTGATGGTGCTGTTGATACGGTAATTACTAATGCTTTGATATTGGATTGGTGGGGGATTGTCAAGGCAGATATTGGGATTAAAGATGGCAAGATTTTTAAAATTGGGAAAGCCGGAAATCCTTACATTCAAGATAGGGTAGATATTATTATCGGGCCCGGCACGGAAGTAATTGCTGGTGAGGGAATGATTCTGACGGCGGGGGGAGTTGATACTCACATTCATTTTATTTGCCCGCAACAAATCGAAGTGGCGATCGCCTCTGGAGTCACTACCATGATCGGCGGCGGCACTGGCCCAGCAACGGGTACAAACGCTACAACTTGCACTCCGGGGCCTTGGCATATGTACAGAATGCTGCAATCAGCCGATGCTTTTCCGGTGAATCTGGGATTTTTAGGTAAGGGAAATAGCAGTCAACCTCAAGGATTAGTCGAGCAAGTTTTGGCGGGTGCAATGGGTTTGAAGCTTCATGAAGATTGGGGAACTACGCCAGCAACGATCGACAATTGTTTGAATGTAGCTGATGAGTACGACGTGCAGGTGGCAATTCACACAGACACTCTGAATGAAGCGGGATTTGTGGAAGCTACAATTGCTGCGTTTAAAAATCGGGCAATTCACACTTACCACACAGAAGGTGCTGGCGGCGGACACGCACCGGATATTATTAAAGTCTGCGGCCAAGCTAATGTTTTGCCTTCGTCTACTAACCCGACTCGCCCTTACACTGTCAATACTTTGGAAGAACATTTAGATATGTTGATGGTTTGCCACCATTTGGATCGGGGGATTCCTGAGGATGTGGCTTTTGCTGAGTCGAGAATTAGAAGGGAAACTATTGCTGCTGAGGACATTTTGCACGATTTGGGTGCTTTTAGTATGATTTCTTCTGATTCGCAGGCCATGGGAAGAGTGGGAGAGGTGATTATTCGGACTTGGCAAACGGCGCATAAGATGAAGGTGCAAAGGGGGAATTTACCCCCCCTAACCCCCCCTTACCAAGGGGGGGAAACAAGAGGGATAACCCCCCCTTACCAAGGGGGGGGAATAGAGGGGGGAAATGATAATTTTCGGGCGAAGCGGTACGTTGCTAAATACACGATTAATCCGGCGATTACTCACGGAATTAGTCAGTATGTGGGTTCGGTGGAAGAGGGTAAGTTGGCGGATTTGTGTTTGTGGCGGCCGGCGTTTTTTGGGGTGAAACCGGAGTTGGTAATTAAGGGTGGTGCGATCGCCTACGGGCAGATGGGGGACGCTAATGCGAGCATTCCGACGCCGCAGCCGGTGCATATGCGGCCGATGTTTGGCAGCTTTGGGGGGGCAATTGGGGCGACTTGTTTGACGTTTGTTTCGCAGGTGGCGCGCGATCGAGATATTGCAGCACAGCTCGGTTTACAAAAGCCAACTGTAGCAGTTTCCGGGACAAGGCAGATTAGTAAAAGAGATATGAAACTCAACGATTATTTGCCGCACATGGAAGTCGATCCAGAAACCTATGAAGTGAGGGCGGATGGACAATTGTTGACTTGCGAACCGGCAACTGTTTTGCCAATGGCGCAGAGATATTTTCTGTTTTGATTGGTTGTGCAGCCTCATCAAAACAATCCCAAAATTCCGTAGGGCGGGTTCACCAACCATCTATGAAATCCACAAACAATCTCATAAACCCGCCCCATCCCCGCGATTATTTAGATGAACATTTCACCAATAAATTATGGTACATTTGTATTGTTGGTGGGGCGGGGGCGGGTTTAGGAAATTATTCATTTTTACCGTAAATTGTTGGTGAACCCGCCCCTTGTATCTTAAAAGAGTCAGGCGATCAAACCGTAGACCGCAGGCTATAGAACCGAAGACACGGTTGTAATCAAACCGCA
>NZ_JAEQCB010000118.1:0-17102 GCF_020738785.1 Microcoleus sp. PH2017_05_CCC_O_A
GGTTCGTAGTCAGGACTTTAGTCCTCTGAAAAATGCGGACTAAAGTCCTCACTACGAACCAATTTTCATTGTTGATACTTCAGATAGATGTGGAGGTAGCTGTCAGTCGGGTAGGCTACAGGCTAAACTTTTTAGGTAAAGGCCTGTGAATAGATTTTTATTCCGATTCGCGATCGGCTTATTAATGGCATTTTTTGGGGCTATCACCTATTTTACCAGCAGCGTACAAAATCCCGTCACTGGAGAGAAACAGCGGGTGCAGCTTTCTCCCCGCCAAGAGGTAGTTTTGGGATTGGAGGCGCGAGACAAAATGGCGGCTCAATACGGCGGGCTTTATCCGGGCCAGAGTATTCAACAATATGTCGATCGAGTAGGAGAACGAGTTGTCAACGGTTCAGAGGCGAAAAAAGCGGGTTATCCGTTTGAATTCCACCTGCTGCGAGACCCCAAAACTGTCAATGCTTTTGCTCTCCCTGGGGGACAAGTTTTCATTACCGCCGGACTGATGCGGCGCCTGAATTCTGAGGCTCAGTTGGCGGCTGTACTGGGGCACGAAAGCGGTCACGTTGTGGGGCGACACGCTGCGGAACACCTTGCAAAACAGCAGTTGGGCAGGTCTTTGGTAACGGCGGTTGGGGTGGCGACTACTGACGATCGCGGTGGCGGACAACAAGCAGCATTAATTGCTCAAGCTGTCAATCAAGTTGTCGGTTTGCGGTACGGTAGAGCAGATGAACTTGAGAGCGATCGGCTCGGTTTTCAGTTTATGACAGAAGCGGGTTACGATCCTAGAGGTATTGTTGAGGTGATGAAAATTCTCGGTTCTGCTAGGAATGGCGAAGCGCCGCCGGAGTTTTTGAGCTCTCACCCGAATCCTGAGAATCGAGTTGAAAAGTTGCAAGCTTTAATCGCGCAAAGTTTCCCTAACGGCGTTCCAGCTAATTTAGTTTCTGGACGCGAAGAGTTTGCTAAGAATGTCTCGGGCGGTTAGCCAGAATTCTAATATATCGAACCGCGAAGACACGTTCGGCGAAGCCGTTCCCGTAGGGTAGGGCGCGAAGCAAGAAAAGAGCGAGAGAATCTTAAAGGGATTCTGAAGTAAAAACCATTCATTAACTATCAACCAATAATTTATAACTATAACTTTCTGCTCTTCCTTCGTGTTCTTCGCGTCTTCGCGGTTCGTTTTTCATGCCCAATCAGTGCAGCCCGGTTAACCGACTAATCAAGTGAGGAAATCCGCTTAGCACTCCGCGCACTTTTGATGGCAAAATATATGAATAAAACAAAATTAACTAAAAGGATGACACTTATCAATGGCAATTAAAGACCAGCCCCAACCCCCTCGTTTTCGCCAAATCAGCAATATCGTGTTATTGCTATCAAGCTTGTTTTTACTGGCAAACATCTTTTTGCCCAATTTGTTAGGGCCACAAATTCCCCAAGTGCCTTACAGTTTGTTCGTCCATCAAGTCCAAGAACAAGATGTAGTCAGAGCTTCGGTAGGTCAAAATGAAATTCGTTACCAACTCAAAGGCGAAGGCGACAAACCAGGACAAGTTTTGTCAACTACGCCAATTTTTGACCTGGAACTGCCTAAACTTTTGCAAGAAAAAGGCGTTGAATTTGCGGCAACTCCGCCTTCTAAAAATGGCTGGATCGGCAGTGTTTTAAGCTGGGTCGTTCCGCCACTGATTTTTGTAGCAATATTTCAATTTTTCATGAACCGGGGCGGTGGTGGGCCACAGGGCGCGCTGTCGATCGGCAAAAGCAAGGCTAAGGTCTACGTAGAAGGCGAATCTGCGAAAATTACTTTTGCTGATGTCGCTGGAGTAGAGGAAGCTAAAACTGAATTAGTCGAAGTTGTTGAGTTCCTGAAAACTCCCGACAGATTCACGGCAATTGGCGCGCGAATTCCGAAGGGCGTGCTGTTAGTCGGGCCGCCGGGAACTGGCAAAACTCTGTTAGCAAAAGCAGTGGCTGGTGAAGCTGGTGTGCCGTTTTTTAGCATCTCTGGTTCGGAGTTTGTCGAACTGTTTGTCGGTGTTGGTTCTGCGAGAGTCCGAGATTTATTTGAGCAGGCTAAGAAACAGGCTCCTTGTATTATTTTCATCGATGAATTGGATGCGATCGGCAAATCTCGTAGCACAAATGCGGCATTCGGCGGCAATGATGAGCGTGAACAAACTCTCAATCAACTATTAACTGAAATGGACGGTTTTGCTGCGGGCAATACTACGGTAATTGTGCTGGCTGCAACGAACCGCCCGGAAAGTTTGGATGCTGCTTTGTTGCGCCCCGGCCGTTTCGATCGCCAAGTTTTAGTCGATCGCCCGGATTTATCTGGCCGCGAAGCAATTTTGAACATTCACTCGCAAAAAGTGAAGTTGGGCCCGGATATTGACTTGAAGGCCGTCGCCACTCGCACCCCCGGTTTTTCGGGCGCAGACTTGGCAAATTTGGTCAATGAAGCTGCCTTGCTGGCGGCTCGTAACAAGCGGCTCACTGTCGCACAGGAAGACTTTTATGAGGCATTTGAGCGTGTTGTAGCTGGCTTGGAAAAGAAAAGCCGGGTGCTCAACGAAAAAGAGAAAAAGATTGTGGCTTACCACGAAGTTGGGCACGCGATGGTTGGTGCTCTGATGACTGGCGGCGGCGAAGTGGCGAAAATCTCGATCGTGCCGCGCGGTATGGCTGCATTGGGTTACACGTTGCAATTACCGACTGAAGACCGTTTCTTGTTGGATGAGTCGGAGTTGCGCGGTCAGATTGCTACACTGCTTGGAGGGCGATCGGCTGAGGAAGTCGTGTTTGGTAGCATCACTACCGGCGCTTCCAATGACTTGCAAAGGGCGACTGATTTAGCTGAACGGATGGTGACAACTTACGGGATGAGCAAGGTGTTGGGGCCTCTAGCGTACGATCGCGCTCAACAATCGTTCCTCGGCGATGGTATGGGAAATGCGCGCCGTGCGGTGAGTGCCCAGACTGCTGAGGCGATCGACCAAGAAGTCAAAGAAATTGTCGAAACTGCACATCAGCAAGCTTTGGATATTCTGAAAACTAATCGGGAATTGTTGGAAACAATCACGCAGAAGCTGTTGGAAACTGAAGTAGTTGAAGGTGAGGCTTTGCACAAATTACTGGCTGAAGTGCGGCCTTTAGATCAGGTTGCGGCTTGAGTTTCACAGGGTTGAGTCGGACTTGCCCATGAGGGTCCAGAAACCGGGTTTTTACCAGAATAATTGGCTGTAGCCGACAAATTCGGAAAAAACCCGGTTTCTTTATTCGGAGTGGAATCCCAGAAACCGGGTTTTTGCGAGAAGACGCGCTGTAAGCGACAGATTCGGTAAAAAACCCGGTTTCTTTATTCGCAGTGCGTAATTCCTGTTTAATTAAACCGCATATGAACGCAGATGATTCTAAATCATCTGCGTTTTTTAGTATGCGGGTGAGTTCAGCCGTTTGCCCGACCAACCAGTATCAACGGACACCGCGCGCTCCGAGGTAACTCCTATGCCGATCAACCTGCCGTTCCGATGCGAGTCGGAACGCCGGATTTGTCTCGCAGCTAAGGTTTACAGCTCTTAGGATTGCGGGAACCTCCGCACTTTTGCCCGCCACAAATAATCCGATAGTTCCATGTAACATAGGCTACAAAAAAATTGAGATGGTTACTGAATTACTGAGAAAAACAGCTTTTTCCTGAAAACTATTGCTAGTGCTACTCAACCTGTGAGAATATTCGGCTAGTAAAGTTAATCGTCATTGAGCTATGGCTAAACTTGAGTTACCTGAGTCTCTAGAATCTGTATTCGCTCGCGTTGAGGAATTTTTAGGTTCCTCAAAGAAGATTTTAATCGTTACTGGCATGATTGGAACTGGCCTGCATCTTCTACAAAAAGCTATGGTCGATACATCTATATCCTTAAGCCGAAATTACTCTGTTCTTGCTCCTAATAGTAAAATTGCGTCTCTTTATCCAGTAGAGTCAAAGAGTATTTACTCGCATATCTTCACAAAAAACTATAAAGTAGAGAAGGAGCAGCTGATCTATGGATTGAACAAAAATCAGGATACAGAGCAACAGGTTTACATCGTCGGTGAGGCCCACCTGATATCCGATTCACAGTTTGAAACTGATGTTTTTCGTTACGGTAGTGGGAAACTTCTCACGGATTTTTTGGAATATACGGAAATTGAAAAGACTCAAAGACAGGTGATTTTTCTGGGCGATCCGTTTCAGCTAACGAGAGGCAAAACAGATGAATCTGCACTGTGTTACGAGCGATTGCAGGCTGCGATAGACGGTGAGATCGATCGCATCAATCTTGAGTTTATACTTCCAGACCAACAGCAAAATTTGTTTGTCAAAAATTGTCAAAAAATCGCTCAAAGCATACATTTTAGCAGATTTAATCAGCTCAGAGCGATCGCCGATGACTCGAATTGCATCCAAATAGTCGATCGCGATCGCCAACAGGAGATATCGAAAGCTGTATTCCTGGAAGATTCCCGATTTACCAAGTTTATAGTTTTCACCAACGAATTGGTTAACCGCATTAATCATCAGGTTAGACAAGAGTTTTTTGGTCGAGGTAAAGAGATCGTTGCAGGTGATATTGTACATATCCACAATAGTCCTGTCGAAGTAGATGAACAAAAGCTAGAGCAAACTTATATATCAAATAACTCTTTTGCTGAAGTCATAGAAGTTAATCCCAATACACCCTTAATCCAACCGCTGAAAGGACGCGAACAGCCAATTCAGATAAATTTTTTGCGGATTAGAGTGCGGCTACTTGAGAACGGTAAAGAGGTCGAGTTCCTCTGCTTGAGCGATTATTTATATGCGGACAAACCAGAATTTGACAAGGACACACTTGTAGCTCTGCGGGTTTCAGCAATTAGCAAATTTAGACAACAGCAGAAACAGGTAAGAGAATCAGACGAATCGGACAATTCTAGCGAAGCAAAGTTTCTACGCAACGATCCGTACTTAAACGCAGCGCGTCTGAGGTTTGGTTACGCGCTGACTCTGCATCGCGCCCAGGGGCAGAAGTTTAAAACTGCGATCGCGAATATGGAGACTGGCCAGGGACAAACAAATGCCACTTATTTTCGATTGGTTTATACCTTGTTTTCTGTAGTTCAAAATCGACTTTTTATCCTGAATTTTCCCTCGATTACACCATTTTTTAAAGCAACTTGGAACGGCAGTCAAGGCAAGCTAGATTCTGTTGTTTTCAAGGATATCATTGCATTTGACCCTGATTCAGAATCAGGTAATGCAAATATTTCGGCTTTCCCTATCCTGGAAAAACCTTTAAAAAATCTTTACTTGCATATCGCGGAAAGTCTTACATTTCATAGAATTCAGGTAATTTCATACAAGCATAATAGTTATCAGGAAGTTTATGGTTTTAGCTCAGAAGACGATACAGAAATGTGTTCTCTTCGCTTGCATTATAATGGCAAATTTCAGGTGACGCGAATTGAAACTGTGAAATCTGAGCCGATGGAATTTGCCACTGTCGTTGTGGATGCTATCACATCAAAACTGCGATTAGGAAATGAATTTCAGCAAACAGTTCACGATCTAATTAAAGCCAAACTCGACCCACACAAAATAGTAATTCAGGGAATTGAACACCATGATTATCACGAAATTTACTATCTCAAATCAGACATGGGCGCTCTCAAAATGCAAGTTTTCTACGATGGAGATGGTTTTGTGACGCAAGTTTTCCCGATCGGATACACAAATGTACAAGTTGTAGAATTAGTTCACCTCGCACTGGAGTTATAAAAATGTCGAATTTAACAGAAGAAATCAAAAATTTGAGAAAAGCTGGACAGATAGATGAAGCTTATTCCAGAGGGTACGAACTGCTAAAACAGCATCCAAACGACAAATTTCTGGCTAGCAGTGTTGGTTGGGTTCTCTACGACAAAGTAAAAAAACTGGTAGATACAGCTAATCAATCTGAATCCATAGATACAGAGTCGTCTGTCAGCCAGATCAAGGAAATATTGGGAGAATATTACAAACTCAAGCTGAATCGACCGGATTTGCTATTTAGTCGTTTGCTATCCCAAATTCTACGATTTCCAAAGCAAATCAAGTTTTTACCAAAGTTCCTAAAATGGGCTGGTGTTGATAGTTTTCAAGCGGAAGACTTTCAGGTTTCTACTGCTAATGATGGTAAAGTTTTTGATTCGCTGGTTGAGAAAACAGCAAGAGAAGTAGGAAAGATTGCTTGTGAATTGACTGTTCAAGATTATCTTGATGCAACAGAATTACAAAATTTTGCCATTACATTGATCGATGTTGCACTTGATCGCGCCAAAGTTCAAAAACCGGAATGGCTAAATTATCGCAAGGCTTTATTGCTAAATCGTTTGGGGCGATCGACAGAAGCTCAAAAACTTCTGGTTTCCTTTGTGAAGCAGAAGCGTAGCGATTACTGGGCGTGGCACGCATTAGCTAAAGTCGTGGAAACCTCTGATCCTACACTAGCATTGGCACTTTGTGCAAAAGCGTGTTTGACTTGCAGGGATGAAAATTTTGGTGTTGGCGTTTTTGAGGATCTCAGCCGACTCGCAGCAAATAAAGGACAATGGAAAGTGGCTAAATGGGCTGCCGATCGAGCTTTTAATGTTCGTAACAGTAACAAATGGAAAATCCCCCAATCGCTCCGTAATCTCTTGACTGCTAGTTGGTATGCTGGTGCTGGAAATATATCTAACGCAGAGGAAGTGTTAGAAAATATAGCTGCTGATGCCGAAAAGGTGATTTGGCAAAATTGCCCGCAATTGAATGCTAACTACCTCGGCTCGTTTACAGCAAAAACTGGCAAGATGATGCTCAAGTTTGGATTGCATTCTGATAGTGTATCTGAAGAAGTTGTTAGTCCAGAACGAGGAATGCTGAAGAATTTAAATCTACTAATGGGCGCGCCGGTGATAGTGACTGTTGATGAGAATGGCGATCGGCTAACGGTGGTTGCTGTTGAGAAACGCGAATCGGGCAAACTATTTGATAGTATGTCTTGTAAAACAGGTCGGTTTCGCTTGCATCAAAAGGGTTTTGGGTTTGTAGAGGATGTTCATGTTCCTCATGAATTAGCTTCTCAGTTGCAAAATGATCAAACAGTTAATCTTGCTGTTGTCAAAAGGTTTGATAAAAAGAAAAATCAATGGGGTTTGACTGCGATCGCGCTACTTAATTAGTTAGACTACAGTTTCGCCGTAAAATGCTCTTCTTTTAGATATCCGACTTCTTAATTAAATAAGTCGGATATCTGGCTATTCGGTTGAATTCTTCAACCCTAAACCACTTGCACTTCCTTTTCCTCAGTAGCAACAGGTTGTTGATACACTGTCTGAGACTCATTAGCCAAAAACTCGGCTAATTGAGCCTCGATTTCATCCCGCACAATTTGGCGGTATTCCAGGAAATGCTCGTTGTGGGCGCACACTGTTAAATAGTGATCCCAAACGGCAGGATTGCGTTTGAGAATGCTGAACAAATGATGCCAGAACTTCCAGCGAGTTGAACGCTTGACTCCTTGGCGCCAAACTACGGTTAGCAGTGCTCGCAAGTCGATCCAACTGGGGATTCTTGATGGTATATTTGCTGTAGGTGCACCTAACATCAAGAAGTGGCGGTAGGTGCGGTCTAAATATTTCTCAGCATCGTACACGTCAGAAAATGCTTGAACATATTCTCTCGCGATGTCTTCTAGCGGCCGCGTCGGAATGAAGTTCATCAATGTAGTCTGATTCAAGTTGCCGGATTTGTCGCGCAATCTGCCTTCTTTTGCTAGTCGGTGCGATAATGCAGTGTGCGGTAAAGCTTGCAGCATTCCAAAGGTTGTACTGGGAATTGCTGCTGCTTCGGCGAAGTTGACGATGCGTTGGCCTGCGCCCGGTTTTTCGCCGTCGAATCCGATGATGAATCCGGCCATTACTCGCAAACCTGATTTGGCAATTAATTCTACTGATTCTATCAGGGAGTTGCGAGTATTTTGGAATTTTTTGGTCATTTGCAAGCTTTCTTCGTCGGGGGTTTCAATTCCTAGGAATACGGCGTTGAAATGACATTTCACCATCATGTCCATCAATTCTTGGTCTTGGGCTAAGTCGATGGATGCTTCTGTGTTGAAGTTGAAGGGGAATTTGTGTTCTATTTGCCAGACTTCTAAGTCTTTTAGCAATAGTTTGACACTGCGTTTGTTGCCGATAAAGTTGTCGTCTACCATGAAGACGCCGCGCCGCCAACCTAGGTTGTAGAGACAGTCTAGTTCTGCTATTAATTGTTGGGGTTCTTTGGTGCGGGGTTTGCGCCCGTAGAGGACGATGATGTCGCAGAATTCGCACTGGAAGGGACAGCCTCGGGAAAATTGAATCGACATTGAGTCGTAGCTGTCTAATTCCAGCAGGTCGAAGCGGGGAACAGGGGTTGTGGTAACATCGGGTTTTACGCCGTCCGATCGATAAATTCCACTTTTTTCACCGCGCGCGATGGCTTCGACGAACATCGGTAGGGTGATTTCGCCTTCGTCGAGAATCAGGTAATCGATGCCGGCTGCTTGGGGCTCTTCGGGTACGGAAGTTGGGTAGGGGCCGCCACAAGCTACGGATTTACCGCGCCGTTTGGCTTCGCGGATGATGTCTAACAAGTCTTCTTTTTGGACAATCATCGCCGACAGAATAACGAGCTCTGCCCATTCCCATTCTGCTTCGGTGATTTGTCGGATGTTACGATCGACTAACTTGAATTCCCATTCTTGGGGTAGAATGGCTGCTACTGTGACCAAACCCAGCGGTGGAAGCAGCACTTTGCGATCGACTAATTCTAGGATTTTCTCATAAGACCAGAATGTTTTCGGGAACAGGGGGTAAACTAGAAGCACTCGCATAGTATGTTAAACCTCACATCACTAAAAGACTTGCGATCTGGCTGGCGTTTGAGAGTTCGATCGACTCTCAATATTTAATGTTAAGGCTAAAATTACGATCTTGCCCGCGATCGACTATCTAGAAAGGGGCGACACCCCCTAACACAAAGATAATGGGCGCAATTTTTAGCTTGCAGTTCCCTGTTATAGTTGGCAAATGTTGATATCTTATCGTATCTCACCATTGATTGACGATAATCGCTTCAAAAGTGCCCGAATCAGGCAAAAAAGAATTTGAAATAGTAGAGTTGAATAGGATAAAGAATTAGGGACGGGCTAGAAGCCCATCCCACAAGAAAGATTGTGGGATGGGCTTCTAGCCTGTCCGATTATTGGTGCGGAGTGTACGGACTACTTTGTATTTTTATCTGGAATTCCGCTAGTTCTTAACATATCAGCAACTGTGCCGCAGTAACTCGGCAATCCAATGCTTTCGGGATTGACCAGATTTTGATAGGTAAAATGGCGGTAGCTGATACAAAATCTATCCCAAGCAGCCATCTGAATTCGGAACAACCAAATAAAAAAATCGGCAAGCCAAGGTGACAGAGTAATCCGAAAAAATATTTTTGTATGCAAATACTTGCAAGCTTGTTCGACAACTTCGTTCGCGGTAATCGCCGGATTTCCGAGTACAAAATGTCGCGGTTCCTCGGAATCGGACGGATGTTCGACTAAGTAATTAACTACTGTGGCAATGTCTGCACCGTGGATGAAGTGAAAACTGCCATCTGCTTTCAGCCAGCGAATCAAACCAATCCATTTGGCGACAAGCGGCAAACCGGATGATAGGTGAGAAACTGGTTTTTCTGCGTCTCCTCCTAATACTAAGGTTGGGTAAAGTGCGGTAATTGGAGGCACATTTGTTAACGTAGATAATTGCGTCATGCAATCGTATTTGGAACGAACATAATCTGTTCCTAGTTCTCCGGCTTCTTTGAGCAAGTTGTTATCTCTACCGAGAATACTGGCGGTTGAAAAGTATATTACTTGTTCGCAAGTCTGGGGCGAAAGTAGTTGAATGAGGCGCAGAGTTTTGGTGACGTTGACATCAAAAACTTCTTGGGTTCCTCCCCAAGCTGTGGCTGCTAAAATTGCTACGTCTATTGTTTGCAGCAGTTCGGAATGGCGATCGATATCTTTCATGTCGCCTTGTATGATATTGATGCCCGATCGCGCTTTCCAGTCAAATTTTAGCTTATCGGGGTTGCGAACTAATAGGTAGAGTTCGTGGTTTGTCTGTTGAATCAAGGTTTCGGCCATGTAGTGACCGATACAGCCACTTGCACCCGTTATGAAAATTTTTTTTGTCATTTGCAGAAGGGGAAGGGGGGGAGGTGGGGAGAGAGGGAGAGGGGGAGAGGGGGAGTTATTGGTTTGAATTTGAGGCTTTAGTCGGCCATAGATTTGGGTGACAGTTGAGGTTTGATCCCCCTAAATCCCCCTTAATAAGGGGGACTTTGAATGCTCTTGTTACTTCGTTTTTTAGCGAGACTTTGAATGCTCTTGTTCCCCCCTTCTTAAGAGGGGTTAGGGGGTATCTCCGGATTCTATTACCAGGAGTTAAAGGGGATTTTCGGTGGGTGGGGGCGGGTTTATTTCACTTGTTTGTAACTTTTAAGGTTGTTGGTGAACCCGCCCCTACGGGTTTTTGGGGTTTGAATTCCTGTCAAATTTAAGTAGTGGGGGCGGGTTTATTTCACCTGTTTGCAACTTTTAAGGTTGTTGGTGAACCCGCCCCTACGGATTTTGGAGAATGAGGTTTTTGGGGTTTGAATTCCTGTCAAATTTAAGCGGTAACTGCGAGCAATTTGTCGGCTTGTTTGGCGGTTTCAAAGAAGAAACGCACGTTATCTTCGGGGGTTCCCGGCAATACGCCGTGTCCTAAATTGAGGATGTGTCCGCGATCGCCCGCTTTGCGAATTGTATCAAGAATTCGATCGCGAATAAACGGTTGAGAACCAAACAATACGCCGGGATCGAGATTTCCCTGAACGTTCATGTTGGGCCCCAAACGCTTGCGCGCGTCGGCCATATCAACCGTCCAATCGACGCTGACGATATCTGCGCCGGATGTAGCCATGCGTTCGAGAAGGCCGCCGCTACCTGTGACTAATAGGATTAGCGGTGTGTCGGGATGGGTTTTTTTGACTTGCTCGAATACCTGTTTTTGGTATGGTAGAGCGAAGGTGTCGTAATCCTGCGGGGACAGTTGGCCGGCCCAGGAGTCGAACATTTGCACTACTTGGGCGCCGCAGTCGATTTGATAGCGCACGTAAACTGCGATCGCATCTGCAAATTTCGACAGCAACTGATGCAGTAAAGTTGGATCGGAAAATGCCATGTTTTTGATAATCGCATAATCCTTAGAACCTTTGCCCTCAACGGCGTAGGCTGCTAAAGTCCAGGGCGCGCCGACAAAACCGAGCACGGTGGATTTGTTGCCGACTTCCGCGCGCAGGGATTTGAGGATAGTTTTGATAAAAGGCAAACTTTCTTCCGGGTTCAGCGGTTGCAGGTTGTCGATTTGCTGCTGAGTGCGGATGGGTGCGTGGATAATCGGGCCTTTACCTTCGGCGATGTCCATGTCGATGCCCAAACCGGGCATTGGGGTGACAATATCGGAAAACAAAATTACGCCGTCGGGTTGAAACGCGCGCCACGGCTGAAGGGAAACTTCGATCGCAACTTCGGGTATTTCGGAACGTTCGCGAAAGGAGGGATACTTTTCTCGCAAATCTCGATAGGCTTTCATGTAGCGACCGGCTTGGCGCATCATCCACACGGGCGGGCGGTCTAGGGTTTCGCCGCGGGCTGCCCGCAACAGCAAGGGAACTTCATTTAATGATGACATCTTAACTTTTCTCGAATTTAGATCTTTTAATGTCTTTGGTAGCTTACCACTGTGCGATCGTCCTTTTCGATCGAAAATTCGGCGATCGGCCCGCAGCAGCTATTGTCTGATGTCTGTATGTGTATTCGGACTGACGCGGGGCTCAGAAACCGGGTTTTTGGCGATAATTCTTCGTCGCAGTCGGCAGATTCGCAAAAAAACCCGGTTTCTTTGGGTTTGATGGGTAAATTCCCTACTATCTATCATTGCGAGGCACTATCTGTCATTGCGAGGAACGTTAGCGAAGCGATCTCTTATGAAAGCAATCTCCGCATCTATTTTTTCAGCGCTTCTGTTTTCTGGACTGAATTAATTCATTAATTGGTAGAGCTTGATTTGCGATCGAACTGTGGTAGTTTGCGAGGGGTCGGGAAAATGGCTGAAAATACGCTGTTTCGTTCTAACCCTCGCAGCATTGCTGGGCAAGGGTTTCAGCGAGTTTTTCTGCGGGGTTGAAGGAGTTTTGACGGATAATTTTGGGAACCCTTGCAAATCTCCCCACTCGCTGGGGAAAATAATTGAATGGAAACTTGACCCAAAAAAATCAATAGGAATATAATTAAATTATACGAACTTAAAGAGTAAATAAAGATGTTTGATTGGATTGTCAAAACTGTAGTTGATGCTTCAGGGGTAACTAGCCAGCTCAAAGTAGCTGAATGGGCAAGATTGAATCAGACTAATGCTTTTGATATGGGCCCCAAAAACTACCAGAGGTGCTTACATGATTTAGGTTTAGGTGGCAAGTATCATGAACTTGAATACAATGAAAACGGAAGCCTTAAATATCAATAGTATCCATTATTTTTGGAACTGAATTAATTGCCTCACAAATTTTAGCTGGTAACCAGCAACTGATTCAGGAATACAAAATTACATCTAAAATACCAAGATTTGTAGGGGCGGGTTCACCCAAATCTACAATGAAATCGACGGACTCAAAAACCCGCCCCCACCCATCACTCCAAGTTAGGGCGGGTTTATAGATATTGTTGATTTGAGTTACACATCCGGGTGAGCCCGCCCCTACAATTCCTCGGAAAAGATGATTTTTTCGGGCTTATCTAGTTGGGTGGGGGCGGGTTTATAGATATTGTTGATTTGAGTTACAAATCAGGGTGAACCCGCCCTTACAATTCCTCGGAAAAGATGATTTTTTCGGGCTTACCTAGTCACACACACTCCGCCTACAGATACGCGACATTGATCGGGACGATCGAACCTGCTATTATCATTAGATCGATCGAATCTACCATCATCCGCCCTCGCCGAATCTAAATCCCTAGTCCGCGAATTGTAATAATAATCGCCCGCCGGTACAGCCCTAGTCGGTACAGCGCAATAAGTCCCGTCTCTGCCGGTATCGTCAAATCTTACTCTTACCATAGTGCGTCTGAGGCGACAGTCGATCGGGTTTAAGCCAAAATCATCACGCAAAATCCGTTCTCCATCGTAGCTGCTGCTGTTACGGCCCCTGTCGCTTCTGTCATCCCATCTATTATTACTAGCACGTCTGTCGCCGCCATCAATTCCCGCAACTTCCACCGTGTAGCTACCGCCCCTCGCAGCATCTTTCGCTAACACCAAAAGCTTGTAATCGCCACTGCGGGGAATCACATAATTAAAAGAACGGTCTTGGGTAAAAGCGACTTGCTTGTTGTTCCCGTAAAATAGTACCATAACGGGAGTAAAACCGCGACTTCTATCCGTATCTAAAAACACTTGAATGTTATCGCCTTCCCGCGCAGTGAAAGTATATTCTTGACCGCGCAATTCTTCCGTCGGAGTTCCGGGCGTCCACATATTTCGGAAACGGTAAATCGGGGAAGTGCGGCGGATTACTCCATCTATGCGATCGTTATTTTGTATCGATTCGGCAACCGCACTTGACGGAATCGCCGTAAGTGCCAATCCGGTAACTAGGACTGCGGCAGCAATACTGTTTAACAAGTTGTGTGCTTTCATATCAACCTCTCAAAAGTTTTAAAATCTTTTTGCCTTGTTGGCGCCGACATTTGCATACACACTCTATTTTAAATCTAATTTATGCCAACCGTGTTAACCTCACCCAACTGGACTATTTAGGAATTATCGTAGGGTGCGTCAGGGCTGAGTGTTTTAATCACAGACTAATTATTTTTCCCCTGACGCACCCTACCAACTAATAATTTCTCCCTGACGCACTCTACCAACTGACTACCAACTGTACGGTGCGTCAGGGCTGAGTGTTTTAATCACAGACTAATAATTTCTCCCTGACGCACCCTACCAACTTACAGACGTTGATGCCGCATCTAAAGTTGCGATGTATCCCCACAAATCAGCAATCCCGATTCAGCATCGAGACTCGCCTCAATTCCCATCGGTAAAGCAGCGTTAACCCCTTCATGGCCAAACGGTAAATCCGAGACAATGGGAATATTTAAGTCAAAGAGCCGATCGCGCAAAACCTCTTCTATAGTAAAACTAGGACTATCCGGGCCAACCTCGCAGCGACTAAACCGTCCCAAAGCAATCCCCCGCACCCCCGCAAAAGCCCCCGCCATCCGCCACTGAGTCAACATCCGATCGACCCTGTAAGGAGCCTCCGAAACATCCTCAAATGCGAGAATAGCACCAGTCAAATCCGGTTGATAAGGGGTGGAGAGCAAATGAGTAGCCACCGTCAGATTCGCCGGAAACAACCGCCCCGTAGCCTTTCCACCGCCCCATCCCTTACCTTGCAAAGATTGTAACGGACGGCCTTCTACGCAGTCAAAAAGTCGATCGACCGACCAATCCGGTTCCGCGCCCAAAGTTGTCAGCAGCGGCCCGTGAACCCCCCAAATCCCCAATTTGTCGTCATTCCACAGCAAAGCCGTAATATCGGAAAAGCCGATCAACCATTTCGGCCCATGGGAATCGGGAGTCGGAAACCCGGAATTCGTGCGATCGCCCACCTTACCTTTTTCCAAAAGTCGAGTGCTACCGAAACCGCCTCGAACACACAGAATACCGCGACAATCCGGGTCACTGAGGGCATCTGCGAGCTGTCGGGCGCGGTTTTCGTCGGAACCGGCCAAGTAGCCAGCGCGATCGGCAAAACCCGGTGTTAATTCAACTCGATAGCCGCGGGATTTCCAAATTTCCAAACCGCGTTCAAAATTAGTCAATTCTCGCAGCGCGCCGCTAGGTGCGATCGCCCGCAGCAAATCTCCCGGTTGCAGCCATTTCATATTAATAATTATCTATTAAGGTACGTAGTTGCGCTTCAGCGCTCAAAGGTACGTAGTTGCGCTTCAGCGCTCAAAGGTACGTAGTTGCGCTTCAGCGCTCAAAGGTACGTAGTTGCGTTGCGCTTCAGCGCTCTTTTCGTAAATATAGTAATCCTATCTAAGTTTCAAGGTACGACTACCTCTCGTCTTGCTAAACTCATTTTATAGCAAGGATTTGATAATTTCCCGAGCTTGAAAATGATTTAGGATTGCTCTTTCCGTATATAATACTAAGAGCGCTGAAGCGCAACTACGTACCTAATTCCGAATTCGATTCGGCGGAATTCCACCTTTCATACCTACGGTAAAGTCAGAATTTCCACCCCAGAATCAGTCACAGCCAGAGTGTGTTCAAACTGAGCCGAAAGCTTTTTATCCTTAGTGATAGCAGTCCAACCATCCGCCAAAATTTCCACATCCCAAGTACCCTCATTAATCATCGGCTCGATCGTAAAAACCATACCTTGTCTGAGCTTCTTTCCCGTCCCCCGCTTACCGTAATGCAAAATTTCCGGTTCCGTGTGAAAAACGCGATGCACGCCGTGTCCCGCAAAATTTCGCACCACCGAAAAACCCTGCGCTTCAGCATATTCTTGAATCGCCGCACCGATATCACCGGTACGAGCACCAGGCTTAACTTCCGCAATTCCTCTTCTGAGACATTCCTCAGTTACTTCAACTAACCTTTTAGCTACAGGTGAAGGTTCCCCAACAAAAAAAGTTTTAGAAGTATCGCCGTGATAGCCATCAACTAAAGGCGTTACATCAATGTTAATAATGTCACCTTTTCTGAGAATTTGTTTTGCATTCGGGATGCCGTGACAGACAACTTCATTGACACTAGCACACAGAGATTTCGGAAATCCTTTATAACCTAACGGAGCACTTTTTGCACCGTGGGCTAAAGTCCAGCGTTCCGCTTCGTCGTTAATTGCCAGAGTGCTGACACCCGGTTTAATCATTGGTTCGAGATGCAGAAGAAGCTGAGCTGCTAAGCTGCCAGCTTGACGCATTTTTTCGATTTCTCTGCTCGATAAAAGCACTAAACGTTCAGTTGCCATAGTTATTTTTGTGGTCTTTTGTTGTGGTCAATTAAGAGTTTATTTAACTCAATTTTACAATAGACTTGAACCAGCGTTCAAAAAGATCGCCCGCGGCTCCTAAATTGTATTCTACCTCTGCTTGTCGCCGGCAAGCACTGCGGTCAATTTTGTCTAAACGGTCGATCGCACTTACCAAGCCATTTACACTATCAGGTTCCACTAAAAAGCCCGTCAGCCCGTCTCGCACAATTTCCGCCGGCCCCCCGCGCTCGTAAGCAATCACAGGCACACCGCACGCTAAAGCCTCGATCGCCACATTTCCGAAAGCTTCCACCCAGCGCGGCGTCATCAACAATGCTCGGCACTGGCGGACTTGTTCTTGCATTTTGGTTGTTGTCAGAAACCCTAAATATTCTACCGGAGCATCCGGGTAATCTGTACAAATTTTGTGCCAATAATCCTCATCTTGCATTTTGCCCATAATTTTTAGGGGAATGCCTGTAATTTTTGCAGCCGCCACAGCATCTTCTAAGCCTTTTTCCGGGGCAATGCGGCCCAGCCAAGCTAATTTTGGTTCCGGTTGGCTGCAAAAGTCGTACAGCGATAAATCGATGCCGCCGTTTCCCACCAACTCGCACTCGCTAGCAAAGGCAAAGGTTTGGGCTTGGGTAAGGGTGCAAACTCCCAGCGTACCGGGAAATTTGACGGCGATTTGTCCGGCGATGCGATCGAACGATCGCGACATGGAGCCCATACTGATAAAATGTGCGATCGGAGTGTTAAAAAATGGCGTCAAATAAAAAGGCAACCAATCGTAGGCAAAATTAACAATCAGATCCCAATCATCCTGAACTTGGCGAGCGTATTCCCACATATTTGCCAGCACAGAATCGGCAGGCATCACAATCGGATCGTGGTAATCTTGTGTTTGGGCAGTTACTTGCAAATC
>NZ_JAEQCB010000119.1:0-15886 GCF_020738785.1 Microcoleus sp. PH2017_05_CCC_O_A
ACCATCTCCTCCGGGGTTATGAAACTCTTTGACAGCAGGAAGACGGCTTTAGGAACAGTTAAGCTAGCTCACCAAACAGTTTCTTAGCATATGTTGGCAAAATCAGGACTTACGCACAACCTAATTGGGAGCATCTCTGTTTTATTTTGTAGTGCTGTCCCCGCTCGCTTGCTGTTAAAACCAAGCGAGCTCTTAAGCTCGCACTACAACAAAAAAATGCTTTTTGCAAAAATGAGATGCTCCCACCTAATTTTGGTAAGGTGCGCTCTAACCGTACACCTTACCGCTATAATTCCACCGTAAAAACACTTTTTGCGTAAGTCCTGATTCACAAAAAGAGGACTAAAGTCCTCACTACAAACCAGCTTTATGACAAAAAATTAACCGGATATTAGCAGTAATCGCGACTGAGTTATTATTATTCTTTTCTTTCAATTATAATCGTCATGTGAGCGACTAATGCACCGATCGCTCCTACTGCTGCAATCACTGGAAACAAAGTCGCGCTGATGACTCCGCCGACTACTCCCACCGTCAGAGGAACTTCTACTAAAATCCGTCCCTCTTCATTTTTGATAATCAGGCGGCGGATACTCCCTTCGTGAATCAGCTCTTTAACTTTAGCAACCAAATCGTCGCCGTTAATCTTCAACTCCTCGACGCTAACTTTGTCCTGAGTATAAGTAGGGGTTTCTAAAGGAGTCGCGTCAAATTGAACTTCAGTAACTTTTTCGGCAGAAACTTTTCCCGATACAGGTATTGATTCGAGTTCTCTTGCCCCGACAGGTTCTTGTACGCGATCTGTAGGTGTGTCCATTTTTTGTTCTCCTTTTCGGTAAAAGTATTTTTGTATAGAATTATTTAGAATAATAACACGCAACTTTTTGTCCATCAATCATACTTTTGGGTGATATTAAGGCATTTACGTAATAAACTCAGAAACCGGGTTTCTACGAAGATTTCTGGTAACTCAACGAAAAAAATCGTAGAAACCCGGTTTCTCGCCCCCCACCATGACTTCAGAAACCGGGTTTCTACGAAGATTTCTGGTAACTCAACGAAAAAAATCGTAGAAACCCGGTTTCTCGCCTCACCTCTTGCCCCCCCTCTCTCCCTCCCTCTCTGCTTGTGCCAATACGCTAACTGTCTACCTCTGAGCCTCCTACCGCCACACCCGTGAAAAGCCTCAAATGTAGACAGCCACAGGATTAGAGCTACTTTCACACCTTGTATATTCAGACTCAGCGGATGTAGAGGTTGAAATACTGACATTGTACTGAAAGTGCGATCGCCCCGCCGTGTATAGATTTAACACATCTAGTTCGGCAAACCGCACATGGAAATCCTCGCTTACTTTCCTCAACAGTCATTTTTATCCAAGTCACTGCGATCGCCCCACAAAACCCGGCCTCCCGAGGTTCCTCCCATGAACATCCTAGAGTTTCTAATGAGAATTGCTTAAAATAAAGGGGAAGCAGTAGTAATTATGATCGAAATATTATCGAAACCAAACCAATTATCTCAAATTGAAGTTGAGCTTGGCGCAAAGTCGGCTAAAATAGAATTTCTTCCTTCTGCTTCCCCTTTATTTCCCGTGTCCGATTTGGCAGCGACAGAATTTGCATATCAAGTTGGTGGCAGTTTGCAGGCGAATGCTCTTACCTACGTCACCAGAGCAGCAGATAGCGAACTTTACGAATCGTTAAAAGCAGGTAATTTTTGCTACGTGCTCACCTCCCGACAAATGGGAAAATCGAGTCTGCGGGTGCAAACAGCGCGCCGCTTACAAGCAGAAAATATTGCCTGCTCAATTGTTGACATCACAGGAATTGGCACGGCTCAAATAACTCCCGTCCAGTGGTACGCGGGTTTTACAGCCACTCTCGCCAATAGCTTTAAAATTAAAATGAATGTCAAGACTTGGTGGCGCGATCGAGAAGACTTGCCACCAGCCGTCAGATTAAATGAATTTATCGAACAAGTATTGCTTCCTGCGATCGATCGCAATATCGTAATTTTTATCGACGAAATTGACAGCATTCTCTCCCTGAACTTCTCCAGCGACGACTTTTTTGCCTGGGTGCGCGGCTGCTACAACAAACGCGCCGAAAATCCCGAATACAACCGCCTGACCTTTGCCTTATTTGGAGTAGCGACTCCTCAAGATTTGATCTCTGACAAAACCCGAACTCCGTTTAATATCGGCCGCGCCATTGAACTCAAAGGATTCGATCTTGCCGAAGCCACACCTTTAGTCAGAGGATGGCCAGAAAAAATCGATAATTCCCACGAAATTCTCAAAGAAATCTTAGCTTGGACTGGAGGACAGCCATTCCTTACTCAAAAACTTTGTCAATTAACTGCCCAGAAGTTAGCAGCAGAAACCAGCCGCGATTGCCATAGCCCAGCCAACTGTCAATTATTTATTGCCGAATTAGTGCAGTCTAGCACCGTAGAAAACTGGGAATTTCAAGACGAACCCGAACATCTCAAGACAATTCGCGATCGCCTCCTGAGAAATCAAGAGCGCATCGGCCGTTTGCTAGGACTTTACCAACAAATCTTAGCAGATATGACTCTGCCAAACGGCGCAAAAAATACCGCAAAAGAGTCGATTGCTCAATATAATTTAGCTAAATACAGTTCCCCAAAAATGGAACTTTTACTGTCAGGTTTAATCGTCCAAGATGGAGGAAAACTGAGAGTTTACAACCAAATTTATGCGTCTGTTTTTAATCGGGAATGGATACACCAAGAATTAGCAAAGCTCCTGCCTTACTCCGAGTCTATCTGCGCTTGGGAAGCCTCCAACCACACAGACGCTTCCCGCTTGCTGCAAGGCAGAGCTCTCGCAGAAGCCTTAATCTGGGCGGCTGACAAAAGTTTGAGCGATCGCGATTATCAATTCCTCTCGGCTAGCCAAGAACAAGAAAATCTGGAAGTTCAAAGAGCTTTGGAACTAGAAAAAGCAGCTTCGCAAATATTAACCGAAGCAAATTTAGTTTTGACTAAAGCTCAGCAAAAAGCCAAGCGAACAGTCCAATTTAGTTTGTTTGCACTCGCTGTAATTTCTGCTATCTCTGGTAGCGTGCTCGTGCAGGTGCAGCGAGTAGCCCAGAAAGCTGAAAATCAAAAAAAACAAGCAATAATTACCCACATAGAAGCACTCAATTCTACCGCCGATATTTCCCTAAGCTACGATCAGCTAGGAGCTTTAATCGCAGCAGTCAGTGCTGGCAAAAAAATGCGAGAGATAGAAGTTTCCCCAACGCTGAAAGCACAGACACTAAATATACTGCACCGAACGGTAAATGCAGTTAGAGAACGCAATCGTTTGCTTAAGGGACACACGGCTAATTTCAGCCCGGATGGCAAGTTGATTGTGAGTGCGACTGACGAATTGTTGGTGAATTTCTTTCAGCCTAACGGTAAGTTAATTTTGAGTTTGCCTGGACACACCGAGTCAATTACTGAGGTAGTTTTTAGTCCTGACAGTCAGTTAGTTGCTTCTACAAGTTTTGACAAAACTGTCAGAATTTGGCGCCGCGACGGAACTTTGCAGCAAGTTTTGAAAGGACATCAAGATTTAGTTTGGAGTGCAAGTTTTAGCCATGATTCTCAACTAATTGCTACTGCAAGTTCGGATAAAACTATTAAAATTTGGAATGCAGGCGGTGTTTTGCTGCATACTTTAAAAGGACATACTAGACCTGTTACATCAGTCAGGTTCAGTCCCGACGGTAATATGTTGGCTTCCACCAGTCAAGATCGAACTGTCAAACTTTGGAAACGCAGCGGGAAAACACTGTTTCGACTTGAGAAAACTCTTTTGGGACACGGAGATGAAGTGTGGGGCTGCAATTTCTCGCCAGACGGTGAGAGGATTGCTTCAGCGAGTCACGATTGGAAGGTGAAAGTTTGGAATACTGACGGCAAGTTGCTCAAAACTCTCGATTCTACAGCAGCTTTGGGTAATGTCAGTTGGAGTAAAGACAGCAAGTTGCTGGCAGGGGGCAGCACTGACGGCAATGTGAGACTTTGGCGCCGCGACGGGACTTTGCTGCAAACTTTTAGGGCACATCAAGCGGATGTGTGGAGTGTGAGTTTTAGTGCCGATCGCAAAACTTTAGCATCTGCCGGGAAAGATGGGTCGGTGAAGCTTTGGAGTCTCGATCCTGCTAAAGTAGAAGGTGCCGAACTTGACACATTGCTCGCCGTCGGCTGTCGCTGGCTAGGAGACTACCTGCAATACAATCCGGGTGTTGAGAGCGATCGGCATTTGTGCGAAAAAACTGACAATTGACATTTTGTGCCAATTAGCAGAAACAGGTTGCGGTTGAATTGTCAGGGCGGGCGATCGGCTCCAGATTTGTCGCTACTCTTTTCTGGATTGTCATATAATTTTAGGTAAGGGGTAATAGCAAATGTCCTCGCCCAGATCGCGGATGTCTATCAATCTGAACCAAATTCATGTTATGAAACATTCAAGCTAGTGATAAGTGCTAGATTCTGGTTAGTAGAATTTGGGATAGATTAAACTTACTAAGTAGTCAGGTTGCAAAGGTATCTACTGTTAAATTAATCTAACCTGCTATATCGTTTCGGGTGACAACAGCACGATTAAAGAAAAAAATCATGCTAAATTAACTCGATTGGAGCGAGCCGAGTAGAGTTGATTGCCAAGCTATCAAAAGAGTAGAAAAAGCAGTGCAAATAGTACGCAATACTCCAGCAGCCAACAGCAACTGCCAATTACCAAAGGAGGGAGCAGTGTATGAAACTGATGGGGTAAGTCCCCTGAAATCGCCGCTCGGTTTGCGATCGACTCTAGAGGAATTAACCCTGTACAACTTTCTCCTGGAGTCAGAGTGTCTGGGTGGTGAAGTTACTAAAATTTTTCAATCTAATCCTTTACTTCCCGGCATCATCATTACTGAGAAAGGAAAGTTTGCAGGGATGATTTCGCGCCGACGTTTTTTTGAACACATGAGTCGCCCCTACAGCTTGGAGTTATTTTCTCAACAGCCTTTGTTCATCCTGTACCGCTTTACTAAAACTGATATCTTGGTTCTCGATCGCAAAACCTCTATTATGAAGGCAGTACGGCAGTCTCTAGAGCGATCGCCCGAACTAATCCACGAACCCATTGTAGTGCAGGTAGAGCCGGACAATTACCAACTTTTAGACGTTCACCAACTACTGCTTTCTCAGTTGCAGATTCACGAGTTAGCAACCGTGGCGATGCGGGAATCCCAAGCACAATTGAGACATCAAGCCCAACAGCTCGAACTTGCCCTCCTGGAACTTCAGCGCACTCAAACTCAACTAATTCAAACAGAGAAAATGTCTTCTTTGGGGCAGTTAGTAGCAGGAGTTGCTCACGAAATCAACAATCCCATCGGCTTTATCTACAGCAATTTGCACCACGCTAAAGAGTATACCGAAGGTTTAATGCGGATGCTTTCTCTGTACCGGCAGCACTGTCCCGAATCTATCCCAGAAATTGAAGCGGAATCAGAAAACATCGAACTCGATTATTTGCTGGAAGACTTACCCAAAGTGTTTGATTCGATGCAGCAAGGTGCAGAAAGGGTGCGCGATATCGTTTTGTCGCTGCGGAATTTTTGCAGGTTAGACGAAGCCCAAATGAAGCAGGTCAACATTCACGACGGTATCAACAACACAATTATGCTTTTGCAAAGCCAGCTTAAAGGGAAACCAGGACTGGAGGCGATCGCAATTCACAAAGAATATAGCAAATTGCCGCTGGTGCAGTGCTATCCCGGACAGCTAAATCAGGTATTTATGAATATTTTGGTTAATGCCATTTACGCTCTTGTTGAGTGGAACAAACACGAAAATGTCGATGGGAAAACCCAGAAAAATTCGCAAGCAGGCGATCAAAATAATTCCCGTACAAACACTCAATCTTCAATTTCTAATTCTAGCCATCTGATGCCTGCGATTCTGATTCGCACGGAGTTAGTCGAGGGCAAAAAGGTAATAATTAAGATTTCTGACAACGGCCCGGGGATGACAGAAGATGTTCGGAAGCGGTTGTTTGACCCTTTCTTTACCACAAAGCCTGTGGGCAAAGGAACGGGCTTGGGATTGTCAATTAGCTATGAAATTGTTGTCAATCAGCACGGTGGCGAATTGAAGTGCTTTTCCGAACCGGAAAAAGGAACTGAATTTGCGATCGAGATTCCACTTCAACAGTTTTCCCCACCACATATGTTACCTCGGTTTGCCTGATGACTGCTGTTCGCGATCGGGGACAGCACTAGCTCGAAAGCGAGCGGGGACAGCACTCATGACAACTGTCAACTGTCAACTGTCAACTGTCAACTGACTACGGACTACCTTTGCAAACCCACTTCCACAAAACATGACCCGGCCCCTGTTGGCGAATGCGGCGCACTTGTTGTTCCAAACCCTGTTTTTCCCGCAGGGGCAATCCTCGCACAATGTTGCGACTGTGCCAAGTTAGCACTGCTAAAGTCATCGCCAAACATATACCCAAACCGAGAGTGGGCCAGCGGTGAAAATATAAACCGTAGCGCACCGCCGCCCAAGTAAAGTTTTCTAACCACAAATCGATTTCGTGACGCAAACTCCAAATGCTCAAAGAACCGACGCTAATCCACAGCAATATCACAGTTAACCAGCGGCCGTAAACTGTTAGTTTGTGAAGCCTTTGGACTTCAATTTGAAAATTTGGGTCATTAGTCATGGCAGAAGGAAGAAGGAAGAAGGAAGAAGGAAGAAGGAAGACCGAAGTTGCAATCGACCGCATGGGGAAATTGCAACGCGAGAACGTCCTAACCGTCTTGGCGCGGTTACAATAACACCAGTCAACAGCTCGATCGCTAATGACTGATGACCAACAATCGTTAAACTTCTTCTGATGGGTTAATTCCTTCTGCGGGGACGGCGATGGATTTGCCTGTACGACTGCGCCACCAAGCTAGCAGCGTGCTAGCAATGAAAATACTGGAATATGCACCAGCAATAAAGCCGACAATCAAGGCTAAAGCAAAGTATTTGAGGGTTTCGCCGCCAAACAAAAAGATGGAAAACAAGGTCAGCAGCGTCGTCATGGTCGTGTTAATTGACCTTCCCAGGGTCTGCATGACGGCATCATCGACAATTTGATTGATCGACTGTCCGGGATTTAGCTTGATTACTTCCCGCACGCGATCGTAAATTACCACTGTATCGTTAACAGAAAAACCGATAATTGTCAAGAGCGCAACCACAAATAAACTGTCAACTTCCACTCCTATAGCCAAACCCAACATTGAGAAAATGCCCAGGGTAATTAAGACATCGTGAAACAAAGCAACAAAAGCAAAAAAGGCATAATCTAACTGAAATCGAAACGTCAGATAAAGAGTAATGCCAGCAAAAGAAAGGAACAAAGCTAGCAAACCGGAAGTAAATAACTGTTTGCCGAGAGTAGGGCCAACCGTATCAATTTGAATAGATTGAGGAGCAAAAGCGCCTATTTTCTCGCTCAAAGCTGTTTGCAACTTAGTCCGCTGTTCGACATCCAAAGTTTTAGTCCGCAGGGACAAACCGCGCTGTTCTTTGCCGATAACTTGAATGCTGCTGCCGGCCAAACCTTGGGTGTCGAGGACTTGGCGGACAGCAGCAATATCGATGGGTTTACAATTTTCCGGTTTCGTGCAGTCGAGTTCAAATTGCAGCCGAGTGCCGCCGATAAAGTCCAAACTGGGGCGCAGCGGTGCGCGGATGTCGGGACGAGTCCAAGAAATCGCCATCGACACTATACCTGCAAGGATTATAGCGGCGGAAAGACTCCACCAGATCGATCGCTGTTTGATAACACTGAATTGCATAATTTCGCGGGAATTGGGAATTGGGAATTGGGAATCGGTAATCGGTAATCGGTAATCGGTAATTGCGAGTTGGAAATTGGTAATTGCGAATTGCGAATTAATTTACAACTGATTTTTAGCAATTTTTACTTAGCCAATCTTATCGATTACCAATTACCCATTACCCATTACCTAGTAGCTATTAGCTATTAACTGTTTTCGACAAACCGGGACAAAACCACTCGGGTTTGCGTAATTTGGGAAAGCCCAAGACTACCAACATTAGAGTGCGACTGCAAGTAAGAGCAGTAAACATACTCACTGCGACGCCCAAGGCCAGCGTTACAGCAAACCCTTTGACTAAACCGGCCCCCAACCAGAACAAAGCAGCACAAGCAATCAGTGTAGTTACGTTGCCGTCTAAAATGCTGGAAAAAGCGCGGTAAAAACCTGATTCTACCGATCGATAAAGCGTCTTCCCCGCCCGCAACTCTTCCCGCGTGCGCTCAAAAATCAACACGTTAGCATCCACGGCCATCCCGATGCTGAGCACAAAACCAGCAATTCCTGGCAACGTTAATGTCACCCCCAACAGCACGAAAGCGGCCCAAGTTAACAAAGCATAAATTAACAGAGCAATATTGGCAATTACGCCGGGGAGTCGATAGTAGCCAACCATGAAAATCAAGACTAAAGTCAAGCCACCGATGCCTGCATTAATACTGCTTTGAATGCTGTCTCGTCCCAAGCTGGCACCTACTGTGCGGTTTTCAATAATTACGACAGGCACGGGCAAAGCACCGCCGCGCAATTGCACCGCCAAGTCATTAGCCTTCTGTGCTGTAAAGTTGCCCGAAATTTCGACATTACCGCCTGTGATACCTGTTTGTTTGTACTGATCGCTAACAGTCGCAGCACTAATGAGTTCGTTATCTACAAAAATGCCTAGGGTGAGGTTTGTACCAGCAATGCTTTTGGTCAATTCGGCAAACTTTTGGGCCCCCTCAGTATCGAACCGTAGCGCTACAGCATAGGTGTTGCCTAAGGAATTGGATGTGGCGAAAGCATCTTTGAGGTTTTTGCCGGTGATCTCGGTACGTTCGTAAAGGTTGGCGGTAAGCTGTTTAATGTCCTGATTCTTTTTGTCGATCGCAGCTTGGTTATCTGCGATCGCCTTAGCATCTCCTTTTGCCTGCAACTCCTGCTGCTTTCCCAGCATTCCAGCAAGTTCCTCTTTCCTAACCTTCAAAAAAGCTCCTTCTTGCGGTGTCTCGCGCCGAAAATCTAGCTGTGCCGTACCGCCGAGTACCCGTTCCGCTTGTTGCGGATCGCTTACTCCAGGCAACTGAACCAGAATTTGATCGCTGCCTACGGTTTGTACAACTGATTCGGAGACTCCCAAACCATTAACTCGGTTTTCGATAATTCGCCTCACTGCTTCTAGATCCCGCTCTTCAATTTTCGGGATATCTTTGGTAGTTTTCACCTGAATTGTGAGTTGCGATCCTCCTTGCAAGTCTAATCCCAGCCGCGTCGGAATTGTTGCTATCACAGTAATAGCGGCTACGATCAAAACAAAAATTAGGGCTAATAATGAACGTTGTTTTTGCATACTTATAGTAGTTGACAGTTGACAGTTGACAGTTGGTGAGACTGTGGATTCCTGCACGGTTGAGGTAGTTGGCAGTTTACCAGGGACAGTAATTAGTTGGCAGTGGTAATTGGTAATTCGCAATTGGTAATTGGTAAGGGCAGCTATCAACTGTCAACTATCAACTGTCAACTATCAACTGTCAACTGACTATTTATACTCGCAAACCTACCATTTTTTGGACAGCTTCGACAATTTGGTTTGGCTGGACAATTGTCAATCTTTCCAAATTACCGTTGTAAGGTGTGGGAATATCTTGTGAAGACAGCCGCAAAACTGGTGCGTCAAGTTCGTCAAAATATCGATCGCAAATTGAGGCAATTAATTCAGCGCCGATGCCTCCGGTTTTCATGCACTCCTCTACAATAATTACTTTGTGAGTTTTGCGAATAGATTCGCCGATGGTGTCCATGTCGAGGGGTTTGAGAGAAATTAGGTCGATTACTTCTGGATCGAAACCTTCTTTCATGAGTGCCGGCAAGGCTTGCAGGACGTGGTGGCGCATCCGCGAATATGTCAAGATGGTGACATCTTTGCCCGATCGCACAATTTCCGCTTTATCTAACGGCACTAAATATTCTGTTTCTGGCAAATTTTCCTTAAGGTTGTAAAGCAAAACGTGCTCGAAAAACAGCACCGGGTTATCGTCGCGGATTGCTGATTTTAAGAGTCCTTTGGCGTTGTAGGGAGTCGAACAGGCGACAATTTTCAAACCCGGTACTGCTTGGAAATAGGCTTCTAACCGCTGGGAGTGTTCGGCGCCGAGTTGTCGGCCCACGCCGCCTGGCCCGCGAATTACCATCGGCATTTTGAAGTTGCCGCCGGAGGTGTAGCGCAGCATTCCGGCGTTGTTGGAGATTTGGTTGAAGGCGAGGAGCAAAAAGCCCATGTTCATGCCTTCGATGATCGGCCGCAATCCCGTCATTGCTGCGCCTACTGCCATGCCTGTAAAGCTATTTTCGGCGATCGGGGTATCGAGGACTCGGAGCTCGCCATATTTTTCGTAGAGGTCTTTGGTGACTTTATAGGAACCACCGTATTGACCTACGTCTTCGCCGAGTACGAATACAGAGGAGTCGCGGGCCATTTCTTCGTCTAGCGCCTCGCGGAGGGCGTTGAACAATAGGGTTTCTGCCATAGGAGGTGAAGCAATGATTGCAGGAGGTCAGATTAGAATCTTAACCTTTTGGGGGTGTCGGTGAGGATGCGATCGTACATTTGACAGTTAAGACTGGAGATTTTGCCAAGACATATCATAACATTTGTATTATGTCAATCAATATTTAAGTTAACTAGACAGGCGGGAATTCCCCCGCTCACAGCAGAGGAATATTATGTTCCAGACAAAAACTGAACTAACTCTGGAAGAGTTTCTCAGTCTCCCCGAAGGAGAAGGAGATATAACCTACGAACTTATTGACAATCAAGCAGTACCGAAGATGTCACCGAAAAAATTTCATTCTCGCCTCACCAGAAGCCTGATAAAAATTCTCGAACAGTGGGGTGAAGAACGGGGAGAAATTGGTGTAGAATGGGCAGTTAAATTAACCAGAATGGGGCGAGATTGGGTTCCAGTCCCAGATTTTTTATATGTTTCTTACCGAGAAATTGGGTCTAAAGCCCCGTCCTTCTAGGACGGCTTTTTCTTAACTTTTCTTAATTTTTCTTGGGATTCTCCTGAATCCGCGATAAAATGCCAACATGAAAACCCTGAAGTTTAAGCTGTATCAACATAAGCGGAATAGATTTCTCAAGCGGTCAATTAACGCCGCCGGAGTGATCTATAACCACTGTATTGCCCTACATAAAAGGTACTACAGAATGTGGGGAAAACACTTAAACTGCTCTAAACTTCAAGCTCATATAGCTAAACTACGGAAGCGTAAACCTTTCTGGCAACGACTAGGCTCTCAGGCCGTTCAGGATATCTGTCAACGCATCGAGAAAGCCTATCAACTATTCTTTAAGCACAATAAAAAGGGAGTAAGACCGCCGGGATTCAAGAAAGTTAGAAGATACAAATCTTTTACTCTAAAGCAAGCCGGATACAAATTTCTCTTAGGCAACAGAGTTAGGATTGGAAATCAGGTTTATCAGTATTGGAATTCCAGGGAAATAGAAGGAACCGTTAAAACCTTAACTATCAAGCGATCGCCTCTAGGTGAACTCTTTATGATGGTGGTTGTGGACCCAGAAATAAGAGAACCCAAAATCAAATCCGAGACGAGTAGAATTGCTGGATTTGATTTTGGCTTAAAAACCTTCCTGACTATTTCCGATGGAACCCAAATTGAATCCCCTCAATTCCTCAAGCAATCCCTAAACAAGCTCAAGCAAGCCAGTCGCCAACATTCAAGAAAAGTTAAAGGGTCAAATCATCGAGAGAAAGCTAGAAAGAACTTAGTTCGTCAGTATGAAGATGTTTCAAATCGTCGTACTGACTGGTTCTGGAAACTAGCCCATCACCTCACAGATAGATTTGACATTTTGTGTTTTGAGACCTTGAACTTGAAAGGAATGCAACGTCTTTGGGGCAGGAAAATATCAGACTTAGCCTTTGGAGAGTTTCTCCAGATTTTAGAATGGGTGGCTCAGAAAAAAGGAAAAGCGATCGTTTTTATAGATAGATGGTATCCATCTAGCAAAACCTGTTCTGCCTGTGGTCATGTTTTAGAAAGTCTAGATTTATCGGTAAGAGAATGGCGTTGTCCATCTTGTCAATCTGTGAATGGACGAGATGAAAATGCTGCTAAAAATATTTGTGCGGTTGGGGCATCGACCGCTAAGTTAGGCTATGTTAGACAGGTTTTGCCTGCAATTGCTGTTTGACCTTAGAATCAAGAGTGCGTTTACGCCGGGGAGTATGTCAAGAACGCTTATCTCCAGACTGGAATCAAGATGAAGCCTGTCCTGTCGTCCCGGAATTAGTCATAGAAATTATTTCACCAGAACAAACTTTCGGTCAGTTAGCTGCGAAAGCGAGAAATTATTTGGATGCTAAGGTATTGCGGGTTTGGGTAGTTGATAGCAAGGCTAGAAGTATTACAGTTTTTTACCCCGATGCAGCACCGCAGACTTATATGGGAGATACTCTATTAAAAGATCCACTTTTTGATGGACTAGAATTTACTGCGGAACAGGTATTTAAGATGGCAAAAATACCATAATTTTTTTTGAATCAGGATTAGTGTGTGCTAGTTCACAAGCTATTCCATTGTTCTAGAGTAATTTGCCTATCTATAATCTCCTCAACCTCTCGAATCATCATCCGTAACTGAGGAACAGAATACTCGTCATTAGAAGGAATAGTTAAGCGATACTCATGATAAATCATAAACTGGTGCTTGCTTCCAGAAAAAGGGCCAGCTAAGCCTAGCTCTTGTAATTTATGGATAAATTCTCGACGCTTACAAGGTGTCCAACGGCTCAAGGCTAGGCTCCTGATTTAAATCAATATTGTCAATTACGGGCAAACGGTGTCGCAATTTTAACCCTAGCAAAATCCAGTCTTCCAAAGTGGATCGCAACTCATTTTGACACTCTTTTAAAGTTGAGCCAAAGGCGATGACTCCCTTGCAAACAGGAATTTTGCCGACAAAGCTACGATCTTCAAGTTTGTCATACATAGCCTCAGTCATTGCTCGATCGACGTATTCACTCAGAATGAATTTTACAGTCATTGAGTTTTAGTTTCCTTTTGCTTGTCGAATATTTAGCGCTCGGGTATTTAGCTCTCCTTCACAGTTACATCTATTATATTTGTTTTTGTCAAGCTACTACATTTATATCTCAGCAAAATGCTTCTGCAACAAATCGTGAATAAATCGATAACGTCGATCGCCCGTTTTTTGCAGCAACAGTCGATCGCCCGCAGCATCCAGAAAACGCTGGTAATCCCAAGGAATATGACCGCTAGACCACAGCACGAGGCGCAATATCAAACTATCAATCGCCGGAATTGGCGGCAACACAGCACTAATTACCGCAGCCACAGCACCCGCAATCAATCCCCAAATCGAGCCGGAGACTAGGGTGGCGATTACTCCCAAAAATACCCAAATCAGCCCGCCCAACAGCTTAACTCCAAACTGATACTTGCGCTGTTCCTCGCCTGTTTGCAGCCAACTCGACGAGATGCGATCGAGGTAAAATTCTTGAATTCCTTGCTGTTCCATCTTTCTCGCCAACCATCCCAGCCAGCGGCGAATTTGTTCTGGCCGCAGTTCCTTATTTCTGGGATACTGCTTGACTTCCCCAGTCATTTGGTGGCGGATGTAGGCAGTTAACAGATATTTGCGCTGTTCTTCTGTGGAAGTGATCCGCTTCCAAGATTCAATTAAAATATCATCGTAAGCCAAAGCCATCATGCTCAATAATAAGGGAGCTTTTGCTAATTTTAACAACTCCGGCTCCTTCTCTATGCTGTACCAAAGTTCGCGGCTTCTGGCTTCTAGGAGATAATTTTGAATTTGAGTTTCGCTCAGAGGTTTCAGCAAAACTGCTGCTTGCAGTTTAAATCTACTCTGGCAGTTTTTGTAAGCTTCAAAACTGCTGCACGCGACTAAATGTTTGGGTTGAAATTCGCTTTCAAGAAACTGATTGATTGCTTGAATGCAGCTATCTTGGCGGTGGATTTCTACTTCGTCCAAACCGTCGAGGAGAGGTAGCAATTTTTGTTCGGCCAGCCATTTTTTGCCGACAGCCGCAGGGATACTATATTTGTACTGAAGCTGAACAATTAACCAATCTGCGATCGCCCCAGATTCTGCTTTCCACGATCCGAGCTCAAACAGCACCGGTATTGGCAAATTAGGATCTTGTTCGGCGCGCGAAACTAACACCAGAGCCAATTCTAGCAGCGTCGTGGTTTTGCCTGCACCCGTCGCTCCCAAAATGACTAATTTGCCGCTGGTGCGATCGAACACTTGAGAAATGCTAGCTTTGGCTGGAAGCCGAAAACTTGGACGATTTCCCGCTTTCACTTCCACATCCCAACAGCGGCTAACACCGACAGGCTGCGAATCTTGGCTGAGGTTAGCCAGCACAGCAGTATGCAAGGATTGCGATCGGCCCGCTTCGGCTTCCTGCTTCACCTCCGAAAGCAGTCGATCGCGAGGTGGTTGTAATTGGAAAGGAATAAATCTTGACATGACAACTAATAAACTAGACTTCTTGCAAAAATAGTTAGGACGCTGCTCAAAGCCATCCCACAAAAATCTTTTTTCTTGTGGGATGGGCTTCTAGCCCGTCCCAAAATTTGATTAAAAGGACTTTTGCAAGAGGTCTACTGCACCTCGCGCTGGATGCTTACGTTGCTAGATTTGAGCACAATTGGCTCAGAGCAACAGTAGCATCACCACAGGTGTCAAGTATAGACGGACTCAAATTATTGTGACAATCATGAATGTTAAATTTTAGGAACTCATCCGGAAACATGAGCCCTGATTAAGTATTTTCACTATAAATCCAATGGTGGTCGCCCCGAATTTCCCGGAAAAATCTTGATAAATCCGCCTAATTACGTATTTTCCCTATAACTTGACTGGCGATCGCGTCAATTCCGCAACAAAAAATATCAGTATAAATACAGAGGAGGTTTTTATGCCATTTACTTCTACTCAAATCATCAGCCACAGCCGTGGGAGTAGCTGCTGCAACTATACAGTCGGGTGCGATTCAACAATCCAATGCACCCCTTGCAGAATCCCCAGCAGCAGTCAGAAACGAGATTTCACTCCTTCCGGCGAACAACCCCGAGTCTGAACCAGCAGAATCTCTACAAGCAGAAATCCAAGCCGCAGCATCTCCCGCATCTGAATCTCAACCAGCCAAAAGCGCCGCACTTCAACCACCGCTAATCGCTGGAGTCTCGCAGCAAAAAGTTGCCCCAGTAGTTGTCACACCGCCCAATTCCGGCTGTAAAATCAGTATGGCTGTAGTTAGCGATCCGAATCCACCGCTGAATGTGCGATCGCACCCGCAAGTAACCGAACCGCCCGGTTGGATTGCCAAAAATCGCACCGAAAGCAGTTGTTCTAATGTCAACCAGCAGATTAATTTTTTGACTGGGGGAGATGAAGCGATAGTCAAAGGTCGAATTATCGGCGGTGGAACTCATTCTTACAAGATTCGGGCTGCTAAAAATCAAACAATGACGGTTAAGAATCGGAAAGATGTTTTCCCACAAATTATCACTCCTAGTGGCAAACTTTTAGTAGAAGATCCGAATACACAAGGCAAGAAAACTGAGTGGACGGGCAAAATCCCTGTTACTGGAAATTACACATTTCAACTAGACTCAAATTTCCGTGGCTATGAATACGAATTTTATGTGCGAGTCCGATAAATTCCCAAGAATACCGGGCGGTTGAAACCGCGTCTATACAGACAAAAC
>NZ_JAEQCB010000013.1:0-472 GCF_020738785.1 Microcoleus sp. PH2017_05_CCC_O_A
AAAAAGACTTGCTCTCTTGGGTAGCCTTACTACTCGGCCCCCTGGTTTGGCCTATTGTTCTACCCTTATCCCTGTTTCAAATTAGTAGCAGAAAGTCGGTTGAACAAGAAGCTAAAGCAGAGCAAAAATTATAGTAAATTGTGGAAGTAACTGACTCAAACATAGTTAGTCATCTTGCCTGAATCATCATTCCTCGCTCCTCCCATCGAGTAAATCATCTTGTTTTATTACAAAACGTGGCATCTAGAAGGTGGAATCAGATAATAAAAATACTGAATCCTAAAACAGTATGTTTTTACCGCTATCAAATTCTGCCTTCTGTTTTTTGATGCCTGCTGTTATTTGGTGAGATTGTGATTTAAGGCTGCCACTCAGTCAATCGATTTTAGATTTTAGATTTTAGATTTTAGAGGCGACCCCACGGATAAATTCGGGGGAAGAGAGGATTTTCGATTTTCGATTTGGGATTGAT